>NZ_JBHXNP010000096.1:0-37752 GCF_042719495.1 Streptomyces sp. NPDC058525 | reverse complement strand
CTCCGCCCCCGGACCCTCCCCCAGCCACCGCTGGGGGTACCCCCAGCGCCTCAAACTCCCCCAGACTCCGTCCGGGGGTACCCCCAGGCGAGGCTGAATTTGCCCTCCGGGCAAACCAGCCCCGCCGAGCGGACGGCGGCAGCCGTATTCCCGCCTCTCCGGCGTTTGAGGAGCGGGGTCCGGGGCGGAGCCCCAGTGACGATGCCGCGGCCGGGCTCGTCGCAGCCCTGGCTTTCCCGGAGCGGGTGGCCAAGGCCAAGGGGCAGGAGGCGTTCCTCATGGCCTCCGGGACCGGGGCGGAGCTCCGGGAGGGGTCCGGGCTGCGCCACGCAGCCTGGCTGGCCGTGGCCGTCGCCGACAGGCCCCCGCACGCCCCCTCCGCCCGCATCCGGCTCGCCGCCGTCATCGACGAGGACACCGCGCTGGCCGCCGCCGCCCATCTGCGGACCGAGGGGGACGAGGTGCGCTGGGAGGGCGGGGACCTCGTCGCCCGCGCGGCGCACCGGCTCGGGGCCATCGAACTGGCCGCCCGCCCGTTGCGCGACCCCGACCCGGCCCTCGTACGGGCCGCCCTGCTCGACGGGCTGCGCACGGAGGGGCTGGGCCTGCTGCGCTGGTCCGCGGACGCGGAGGGGCTGCGGGCCCGGCTGGGGTTCCTGCACCGGACGCTCGGCGGCGCCTGGCCCGACGTGGCGGACGACGGGGCCCTGCTGGAGCGTGCCGACGACTGGCTGGAGCCCGAGCTGTCGCGGGCCCGGCGCCGGGCCGACCTCGGACGGATCGACGCGGGCCAGGCCCTGCGGCGGCTGCTGCCCTGGGCCACCGGCGAGGCCGCCCGGCTGGACGAGCTGGCTCCGGAACGGCTCGAGGTGCCCAGCGGATCGCGGATCCGGGTCGACTACTCCGCGGAGCACGGCCAGCCGGTGCTGGCCGTCAAACTCCAGGAGCTGTTCGGGCTGGCCGAGACCCCCAGGGTGGCGGGGGTGCCCGTACTCGTCCACCTGCTGTCGCCCGCCGGGCGGCCCGCCGCGGTCACCGCCGACCTCGCCTCCTTCTGGCAGGGCGGCTACCGGGCCGTGCGCGCCGAGCTGCGCGGCCGCTATCCCAAGCACCCGTGGCCCGAGGACCCGGCCACCGCCGAGCCCACCCGGCACACCAACGCGCGGCTCAGGCGCTGAGCTCCTCGCGCGGGCCCCGCGGGCCCCGCCGGCTCCTCGCCTCCAGCCACAGCGCGAGCCCGAGGAGCAGCAGCCCGCCGGCCGCCAGGCCGATCGGCGCGTAGGTGTGCAGGGCGAGGACCTTCGTACGGTTCGAGGCGACCAGGTCGAGGGTGTACTTCGCGTAGTCCTCGCGCATCTTCACGTGCCCGGCGAAGGCGGTGAGCTTGCCGTCGGGGCCGCCCGCCGCGATCCCGCCGCGCATCTCCTGCTTGATCTCCTGTTCGGCGTTGACGGGCGCCCCGGTGACCGGGTCCACCCAGAACATCGCCTTCGTCGTGTACCAGAGGGTGGTGCCGGTGGTCGCCTCGATCGTCGCCGGGTCGATGCCCTCGATCGGCATCTTCTTCGGCATGGAGACCTTGGTCCACGGGACGGTCTGCTCGAAGTAGTAGACCTCCATGCCCCGGTAGGTGCGCGGGCCGACGTAGTGGATCGGCGAGGAGGTGCGGGTCTGCGCGTCGAAGTACAGGTAGTCGCGCGGTTCGGTGAAGAACGGCCACTTGAACTCGATGCCCGCGCGTTTGACCGGGTCCCCGTCGACCATCTCGCCGGTGGCGTGCACCGGGTCCTGGGTGTGGGCGTCGAAGATGTAGCGCTCGGGGATCTGGGAGACCATCTTCCCCTCGGGGTCCATGATGTGCGTCAGCGTGTCCCAGACGACGACGTCCTTGCCGGCGCTGGCCTCGATCTCCTTCGAGGCCTCGACGTTGCCCTTGAGGGTCTGGACGATGGTGACCTTGTCGACCTTCTTGGGCTGCATGCCGTTGAAGTAGTCGAGGAGCGTCGCGTCCTTCGCCTCCAGCACCATCTCCTGGTACTGGTTCGGCGGGATCTTGGCGAGCCGCGGGTACGCGTACCAGCGCAGCAGGGGTGAGAGCGCCGCGCAGAACACGGCGAGGGCCAGCAGGACAAGGCTCGCTCTGCGTCGCATGGCCAGGCCCTCCTCTACTTTCCGGGCGCGGGGGGCGCGGTGGTGAGCAGGGGCTTGGGGGAGGTCTTGCCTTCGGGCGCCCCGAGCGCCGTGATGGCGAGGACAAGGAGCACCGCGAGGACGAGCCCGCTGGCGGCGGCGATGAATGCGCGCATGCCGGGCCTCCGGAATCTGATAGGGCGTCAGGGCGGAGGCACCGTAGCAACGCGGGGGCCAGATGAGAACCGTCTGGCGCCCTGGCCGGGAAGGTTCGCACGGGCGCGGCGGCCACCGGCCGCGCGAGGGACTGGTCCGAATTACTTATAGTAAGCGTGTCACGACGGAGAGTGAGGGCGATTGCGCCCCCGGCCGGTCAAGCTCCTCCCGGGATCGCGGCGCGGTCCCCCATGACCTCGAGGAGCACGCAGATGAGTCCCGAGAAGAGAACGGGGGCGCGGCTGGGGCCGCGGTCCCGTCGAGGCAGATGGATGGCCGGCGGCGCGGTCGCCTCGCTCGCCCTGATCCTGGCATCCGGGTTGATGAGCGTCCCGAACGCGTCGGCGGCCCAGGACGCCGCCGGACGCGTGAGCCTGTCCGACCCCGCGGGCGGCGACAAGGGCGACCGGTGCGAGAAGGGCCCTCGCACCGAGATGGACAAGGGCGACTGCAAGAGGGGACCGCGCGGTCCCCAGGGCCGCCCCGGGCCCAGCGGCCCGCCCGGACCTCCCGGACCGAGCGGTCCGCCCGGCGAGATCGGGCCCAGCGGCCCGCCCGGACCCTCGGGTCCCGCCGGCCCCTCGGGCGCCGCCGGGCCTTCGGGTCCGCCCGGACCGTCCGGCTCGCCCGGGCCCTCCGGTCCTCCCGGGCCCACGGTCAACATCGCCGCGAGCGTCCAGGCCGCCAACGACCAGGCCATCCCCAGCAGCATGCTCACCAAGATCCTCTTCGACACGGTCGTGTACGACACGGACTCGATGTTCGATGCGGTGAACTCGACGCTGGTGGTCAACACCCCCGGGCGCTACCTGCTCTCGGGCCGGATCCTGCTGGCGTACACCCCGCACCCGACGGCGGACCGCAGCCTGCAGATCCAGGTCAACGGCAATCTCACCGCCCTCGACGTGCAGGACACCGCGGCGCTCCCCGTGACCGGAGCCGCCTCGCAGACGGTGTCCACGATCCGGCAGCTGAACGCCGGTGACGTGATCTCCCTGCACGCCTTCCAGCGCACGGGCAACCCGGCCACCTCCGACGCGGCGTTCGGGGCCGGCGGCGTGGGCGTGGCTCCGCAGCTCCAGGCGGAGCTCCTCGTTCCGGCGCCGACGCCGTAGCCGGTACCGGTCAGCTCACCCCACGGGTTCTGCGACGGCCCGCCGGTCCTCCGGCGGGCCGTCGTCGTGCGCTACGGGGTCCCTGGCCCGCCGGTCGCCTCCGGCGCGGGGGACGGGGTCACCGGGGCCGGGCCCGAGGCCGAGGCGGACGGCTTGGGTGTGGGCTTCGCGGTCGCAGTCGTGGTCGCGGTGGCCGTCGGGGTCGGGCTCGGGCTCGGCGCACGTGTCGGGGACGGAGCGGGGGTGGGGGTCGCCGTCGGAGTCGGAGTGGAGGTCGGGATCGGGATCGGGGTCGGGGTGGGAGTGGGAGTCGGCGTAGGCGTAGGAGTCGGGGTGGGGGTTGGAGTCGGCTTCGGGTCCGGCGTCGGCTTCGGGTCCGGCGTCGGCTTCGGGTCCGGAGTCGGGGTGGGGGTCGGCTTCGGGTCCGGTGTCGGCGTCGGCTTCGGGTCCGGTGTCGGTGTCGGGGTGGGTGTGGGGGTCGGCTTCGGGTCCGGTGTCGGGGTCGGCGTCGGGCTGGGGGTCGGCTTCGGCTTCGGCTGGGTTGTCGCGGGGGCGGGGGTGCCGGCCGCGTCCGGGATCTCGTGCGTGCCCTTGAGGTAGTACGTGAACCAGGACCGCACGGTCCGCAGGTACGCCGTGGAGTGGTTGTACGAGAGCACGGCCCGGTCCAGGTCCGCCTCCACCCGCAGGTCGCGGGTGCCCGCGCACAGGTACCGGCCGGCCGCGAGGGCCGCGTCGTGGATGTTGTTCGGGTTGCGCCGGCCGTCGCCGTCCGCGTCCTGGCCCCAGGCCGCCCACGTGGAGGGGATGAACTGCATCGGGCCGACCGCCCGGTCGTAGCGGGTGTCCCCGTCGTACGCCCCGCCGTCCGTGTCCTGGATGTTCGCGAAGCCGTTGCCGTCGAGCACCGGGCCCAGGATCGGCCGCAGCGTGGTGCCGGACACGTCCACCTGCCCGCCGCGCGCCTGGCCGGACTCGACCTTGCCGATCGCCGCGAGCAGCTGCCAGCGCAGCCCGCAGCGGGCGTCGCTCTCCCCCACCGTCTTCTCCGCCCGGAGGTACGCGGCGAGGACGCTCGCGGGTATCCCCTGCGACCCCGCGCCCACGGCCACAGCCGTGCCCCCGGCGGCGGGAACGGTCCCGGCCGGCGGCTCCTCGGCGGGGGCGGCGGGCTGCTGTCCGTCCGGCGGCACCACGGCGGGCGGTTCGGGGCTCACGAGCGGCGGGAGTTCGGTGAAGTAGGAGCCGTCCCCTCCGGTTGTGGTGTCCGGGAGGGGCTGCGCGCCGCCCTCCCCGGCCGCGGAGATCCGCTCCTCACGGCCGCCGGCCGGCCCCTGGGAAGCGGTTACCGCGGCGACCACCAGCGCGGAGACCAGCGCTGCCGCGGCGCCCCTGCGCAGCCTGCGTCCGAATATTCGAGCCGACATGAGCCGGACCCCTCCCCCTCGACGTCCGCGTGACCCTACGTCAACTCCCTGCACGGGGCACGCACAGCGGGGTGGAATTCACCACATCCCCACGTCCCGTGCAGGTCGCGCATACTGGCCGGACCGAGAAGATCCAGGAGAGGTGCCATGCCGTTCACGCTCAGCCATGCGGCCGCCGTCCTTCCGGCCGTCCGCCGAACCGGGCGGGCGCGGGGGCCGCTGGTCGCCTCGGCGCTGGTCCTGGGATCGTTCGCGCCGGACACGTTCTACTTCGCCGACGCGATCGTCGAAGGGGTCATGCCGTACGGGACGTTCACGCACTCCCTGCCGGGCGTGCTCACCGCCGACGCCGCGCTCACCGGCGTCCTCGTCGCGTACTGGCTGCTGCTGCGCGAGCCGCTCATCGCACTCCTGCCGCGTTCCTGGCGGGGCCGGGTCCACGCGTTCGTGCGCGGTGAGCAATGGCGGGGGCGCCGACTGTTGTCGCTCGCCGTCTGGTTCTACCTCTCGGCGGTCGCCGGCTCCCTCACGCACGTGGTGTGGGACAGCTTCACGCACCTGGACCGCTGGGGAACGAACGCCCTGCCCGCGCTCGGTGAGCCGCTCGCCTTCGGCCTGCCGCTCTACTCCTACCTCCAGTACGGGACTTCGGCCGTCGCCGCCTGCGCGATCGGCTGGTTCGCGGCGACCGCGCTGCGCCGGCTGCCGCCCTGCCCGGTCCCCGCGTCCGTCCCGGTGCTGAGCCGCGCCGAGATCCGCTGCGCGCTGGCCCTGCTCGTGGTGTGCGTGGCGGCCGGGGTCACGATGCGCGTGATCCGCTTCTACACCTTCTTCGACCGCATCCGGACACCGCTCGACATCATCCCGACGGTCTGCTTCGGGGCGGGCGGCGGCCTCGCCGTGGCCCTGCTGCTGTACGGGTTCCTCGTACGGGTCCGGCACCGCGGCGACCGCACCGGCCCCCCGGCCCGCCAGGACGCGCGAACGCCCGTCCCCACCGCGTAGCGGGGACGGGCGCCCGGAGACCGGCCGTGCGGGCGGGTCAGTGCGCGGCGGACTCCCAGTCGGAGCCGACGCCCACGGACACGTCCAGCGGGGCGCGGAGCTCGACGGCTGCGCCCATCTCGCGGCGCACCAGCTCCTCCACCCGCTCCCGCTCGCCCGGGGCGATCTCCAGCACGATTTCGTCGTGGACCTGGAGCAGCATCCGCGACTTCAGCCCGGCCTGCGCGACCGCCTTGTCCACGCGCAGCATCGCGACCTTGACGATGTCGGCGGCGGTGCCCTGGATCGGGGCGTTGAGCGCCATCCGCTCGGCGGCCTCGCGGCGCTGGCGGTTGTCGCTGTTGAGGTCGGGCAGGTAGCGGCGGCGGCCGAAGACCGTCGCCGTGTAGCCGGTGGCGCGGGCCTCGTCCACGACGCGCTGGAGGTAGTCGCGGACCCCGCCGAACCGCTCGAAGAAGGTCTCCATCAGACCGCGCGCCTCGGCGGGCTCGATGTTCAGCTGCTGGGCCAGCCCGAAGGCGGACAGCCCGTACGCGAGCCCGTACGACATGGCCTTGATCTTGCGGCGCATCTCCGCGTCGACCTGCGAGCGCTCCACGCCGAACACCTGCGAGGCGACGGTGGTGTGCAGGTCCTCACCGGACAGGAACGCCTCGATCAGGCCCTCGTCCTCGGAGAGGTGGGCCATCACCCGCAGCTCGATCTGGCTGTAGTCGGCGGTCATCAGCGACTCGAAGCCCTCGCCGACGACGAAACCGCGGCGAATCGCCCGGCCCTCGTCGGTGCGCACCGGCACGTTCTGCAGGTTGGGGTCGGTCGAGGACAGCCGGCCGGTCGCGGCGACGGTCTGGCTGAAGCTCGTGTGCACCCGGCCGTCGGCGGCGATGGTCTTGACCAGGCCCTCGACGGTGACGCGCAGCTTGGCCTGCTCGCGGTGGCGCAGCATGATCACCGGCAGTTCGTGGTCGGTCTGCGTGGCCAGCCAGGCCAGCGCGTCCGCGTCCGTGGTGTAGCCGGTCTTGGTCTTCTTCGTCTTGGGCAGGTCCAGCTCGCCGAAGAACACCTCCTGGAGCTGCTTGGGCGAGCCGAGGTTGAACTCGTGGCCGACCGCCGCGTGCGCCTCCTTCACCGCCTGCTGCACCGCTCCGGCGAACTGCTGCTCCATGGCCTCCAGGTGGTCGCGGTCGGCGGCGATGCCGGACCGCTCCATCCGGGCCAGCAGCTCGGACGTCGGCAGCTCCATGCCGTGGAGGAGCTCGACCGCTCCGACCTCGGCGAGCTTGCCGGTGAAGGCGTCGCCCAGGTCCAGGACGGCGCGGGCCTGCGCCATCAGCGCCTCCGCCTCAGCCGTGTCGTCGGCGCCGAAGGCCAGCTGCCCGTCGGCCGCGGCCGGCGCCAGCTCCCGGTGCAGGTACTCGTTGGACAGCACGTCCAGGGCGAAGGAGCGTCGGCCCGGCTTGACCAGGTAGGCGGCGAGCGCGGTGTCCATGGTGACGCCGGCGAGGCTCCAGCCGTGCTCGGGGAAGACCCGCATCAGGCCCTTGGCGTTGTGCACCACCTTCGGCTGCGCCGCGTCGGCGGCCCAGGCCGCGAAGGCCCGCTCGTCGGCCTCGTCCAGCTCGGACGGCTCGAACCAGGCGGCGGCCCCGTCGGCGGCGGCCAGCGCGATCTCGCTGACGTTGCCCTGCCCCAGCGCCCAGCTGTCGACGGTGGAGATGCCCAGCGGTACGCCCGCGCGGGCCTCGAGCCACGGCGCGAGCTCGCCCGCGCCCAGCACGCTCGCGTCCAGCTCCACCCCGGCCGCGGCCGGAGCCGGGGCCTGCTCCTCGGCCGCGCCCGGGTCCACGGCCAGCAGCCGCTCGCGCAGCGAGGCGTTGCGGATCTCCAGCACGTCCAGCACGCCGGTCAGCGCGGACCGGTCGTACGGCAGGCGGGCCAGGTCGGCCGGGGTCTTGGGCAGCTCCACGTCCTTGACCATCTCGGTCAGGACCCGGTTGAGCTTGACGGCCTCCAGGTGGTCCCGGAAGTTCTGCCCGGCCTTGCCCTTGACCTCCTCGGCACGCTCGACGAGCTCCGCGAACGACCCGAACTGGGTGATCCACTTGGCGGCGGTCTTCTCACCGACGCCCGGGATGCCGGGCAGGTTGTCGGACGGGTCGCCGCGCAGCGCCGCGAAGTCCGGATACTGCTGGGGGGTGAGGCCGTACTTCTCCTCGACCTTCTCCGGTGTGAACCGGGTCAGCTCGGAGACGCCCTTGGTCGGATACAGCACGGTGGTGTGCTCGGAGACCAGCTGGAAGGAGTCCCGGTCGCCGGTGACGATCAGCACGTCGAAGCCCAGGGCCTCCGCCTGCGTCGCCAGCGTCGCGATCACGTCGTCGGCCTCGAAGCCGTCGACGGCGAACCGCGGCACGTGCATCGCGTCGAGCAGCTCGCCGATCAGCTCGACCTGCCCCTTGAACTCGTCGGGGGTCTTGGAGCGGTTCGCCTTGTACTCGGGGAACTCCGTCGAGCGCCACGTCTTGCGCGACACGTCGAACGCCACCGCGAAGTGCGTGGGCGCCTCGTCGCGCAGCGTGTTCGCCAGCATCGACGCGAAGCCGTAGATGGCGTTGGTCGGCTGGCCGGTCGCGGTCGTGAAGTTCTCCGCGGGCAGCGCGAAGAACGCCCGGTACGCCAGGGAGTGCCCGTCCATGAGCATCAGGCGGGGGCGGTCCGCTGCGGTCGTCTGGTCCGTCTTCTTCGATGCTGTCTCTGCCACGCCCCCGATCCTAGGCGCCCCCACCGACAATTCCGGACGGCCCGTGCGGAGGCGCAAAACCGGCGTCGGCGATGTCGGCGGGGCGTGACAGGATCGGATGTGTACGCGAAGACTGCTCGAAGGGGAGCGCCATGGCCACCAAGCCGCCCGCAGGTGATCCGGTCCAGGACGCACCGCAGGTCGCGCCGCCGAAGCACGCGGCCGCCGGGCTTCCCGCCATCGGGCACACCCTGAAGATCGCGCAGCAGCAGATGGGGCTGGCCCGTACCGCCCGCACCCTGCTCAAGGTCAACCAGAAGGACGGCTTCGACTGCCCCGGCTGCGCCTGGCCCGAGGGGGACAAGCGGCACACCGCCGAGTTCTGCGAGAACGGCGCCAAGGCCGTCGCGGAGGAGGCCACCCTGCGCCGGGTCACCCCGGAGTTCTTCGCCGCGCACCCGCTCGCCGACCTTCAGGGCCGCTCCGGCTACTGGCTGGGGCAGCAGGGCCGCATCACGCAGCCGATGTACCTCGCCGAAGGCGCCGACCGGTACGAGGCGGTCAGCTGGGAGCGGGCCTTCGCGATCATCGCGGAGGAGCTGCGCGCCCTCGCCTCCCCCGACGAGGCCCTCTTCTACACCTCGGGCCGCACCAGCAACGAGGCCGCGTTCCTCTTCCAGCTCTTCGCCCGCGAGTTCGGCACCAACAACCTGCCCGACTGCTCCAACATGTGCCACGAGTCCTCGGGCTCCGCGCTGGGCGAGACCATCGGCATCGGCAAGGGCAGCGTCTCCCTCGAAGACCTCCACCAGGCCGAACTGATCATCGTGGCCGGGCAGAACCCGGGCACCAACCACCCGCGCATGCTCTCCGCCCTGGAACAGGCCAAGGCCTCCGGCGCGAAGATCATCTCGGTGAACCCGCTGCCCGAGGCCGGCATGGAGCGGTTCAAGAACCCCCAGACCCCCCTCGGCATGCTCAGGGGCACCGCCCTCAACGACCTCTTCCTGCAGATCCGCATCGGCGGCGACCAAGCCCTCTTCCGCCTCCTGAACAAGCTCGTCATCGAGGCGGACGGCGCCACCGACGAGGCCTTCATCCGCGAACACACCCACGGCTACGAGGAGTTCGCCGCCGCCGCCAAGGAGGCGGACTGGGCCGAGACCCTCACCGCCACCGGCCTGACCCGGCCCGAGATCGAGCGCGCCCTCGCCATGATCCTGGCCTCCCGGCGCACCATCGTCTGCTGGGCCATGGGCCTGACCCAGCACAAGCACGCCGTCGCCACCATCCGCGAGGTCGTCAACCTCCTCCTGCTGCGCGGCGACATCGGCCGCCCCGGCGCGGGCGTCTGCCCCGTCCGCGGCCACTCCAACGTCCAGGGCGACCGCACCATGGGGATCTTCGAACGCCCCTCACCCGCCTTCCTCGACGCCCTCGACCGCGAGTTCGCGATCACCTCGCCCCGCCACCACGGCTTCGACGTCGTCCGCTCCATCCAGGCCCTGCGCGACGGCGAGGCCAAGGTCCTCTTCGCCATGGGCGGCAACTTCGTCGGCGCCACCCCCGACACCGAGGTCACCGAGGCCGCGATCCGCCGCGCCGCCCTGACCGTGCACGTCTCCACCAAGCTCAACCGCTCCCACGCGGTCACCGGCCGGCGCGCGCTGATCCTGCCCACCCTCGGCCGGACCGACAAGGACGTCCAGGCGAGCGGCAGGCAGTTCGTGACCGTCGAGGACTCCATGGGCATGGTCCACACCTCCCGCGGCAACCTCACCCCCGCCGGCCCGCACCTGCTCTCCGAGCCGGCCATCGTGGCCCGCCTGGCCCGCGCCGTCCTCGGCGCTACCTCGAAGACCCCGTGGGAGGAGTTCGAGCGGGACTACGCCGCCATCCGCGACCGGATCTCCCGGGTGGTCCCCGGCTTCGAGGACTTCAACGCCCGCGCGGCCCGCCCGGCCGGCTTCCGCCTCCCGCACGCCCCGCGCGACGAGCGCCGCTTCCCCACGAAGACCGGCAAGGCCAACTTCACGGCCGCGCCCGTGGAGTACCCCGAGGTCCCCGCGGGCCGGCTGCTCCTGCAGACCCTGCGCAGCCACGACCAGTACAACACCACGATCTACGGGCTCGACGACCGCTACCGCGGGATCACCGGCGGCCGCCGCGTCGTGCTGGTCAACCCCGAGGACGCCGCCGAGCTGGGGCTGGCCGACGGCGCGTACACGGACCTGGTCGGCGAGTGGAAGGACGGGGTCGAGCGGCGGGCCCGGGGCTTCCGCGTCGTGCACTACCCGACGGCCCGCGGCTGCGCGGCCGCCTACTACCCCGAGACGAACGTGCTGGTCCCGCTCGACTCCACCGCCGACACCAGCAACACCCCTGCGAGCAAGTCCGTCGTCATCCGCTTCGAACCGGCCTGATAGAACGACCTCAGGACAAGATGGTTAACGAGCGTTGACGAACGGAGCCGGCCCATGGGCGAGCAGCACGCAGTGAAGTTCCCGCAGGAAGTCCTCGACGAGTACGCGGCCCTGGGCATCGACCTGCCCTCGCTCTTCTCGGCCGGCCACCTCGGCGAGCGCATGGACATCAGGATCCAGGAGGCCTCCGCCGAGCGGGTCGTGGCCACGATGCCCGTCGAGGGCAACACCCAGCCGTACGGACTGCTCCACGGCGGAGCCTCCGCCGTGCTCGCCGAGACCCTCGGCTCCGTCGGCGCCATGATGCACGGCGGGATCACCAAGATCGCCGTCGGCGTGGACCTGAACTGCACCCACCACCGCGGAGTGCGCTCCGGCCTGGTCACCGGCGTCGCCACCCCCGTACACCGCGGCCGCTCCACCACCACCTACGAGATCGTGATCAGCGACGAGCAGGACCGGCGCGTGTGCACCGCCCGCCTCACCTGCCTGCTGCGCGAGGCCGACCCGGCCGGCGGCCAGGCCCCCGCCGGAGCCTGAACCCGGCCGCACCCACGGACCCTCCGCACCCACAGCCCCTGCGCAGGCCCGGACCCCGCCCCCACGGGCGGCACGTCCGGGCCTGCGCCCGTCGCGCACCACGCCCGCACACCCCTGGCCCCCCACACCCCCGCACCCCCACACCAGCCCGGAATCCGCCAGTCCACACCTGCTCCGCCCCCATCTGTTGTGTCACCAATGGTGACCGCCTACCTTCCCCTCATGGGGACCCCGCCACGCTCCACGGTCCGGTACGCCGCCACCACCCTCCTCGCGGCGCTCACCCTGACCGGCACCCTGACCGGCACCCTGACCGGATGCACGCCCTCCGCCCCACCCCCCGCGGCAGGCCCGCCGAGCCCCGCACCCAGCACCTCCTCGCCCGCGCAGATCTGCACCAGCCTCGTGTCGTACTGGGCGAAGGAGACCCTCCTGGGCACCAAGTGGTCCGGTCTGGACTGGGAGCAGAAGGGGCTGTCCAACGACCAGTACGCGATCCACGAGGACGCCGTGGCCGCGGGCCGGGCCGAGGAGCGAACTGCCGGTCGGGACAAGGCACTTGAGCTGATCGACCGGTTCGTGGCGCAGCGCTGCGCCGAGCAGGACGGCGCGACGCGGAGCTCCGAGAACTGGCGCCCTCCGGCGTGACCCCGGTCACCGCATTCCCGAGCGCGCTGTCCGGCTTCCGGGCACCTGGAGAGGTTTGGCCGAACCGCAGGTGAAAGCCCCTTTCGACTCCCACCCAAGATCGATCCCAGGCCAGTGGATCACCGCAGTCGATCACACTCCGTAATGACCATGCCGTACCGAATCCCCCTATTCCCCTGGGAATGGCCACCCGCTGGATTCCTACGGACACGCGCTGCCACATTCGGCTGAATTTGATCTAAGACAGGTGCATGAAGGCCTCAAGCCCCTTAGGGGAGCAGGCATTTCTCAGGATGCGGACGTTCCCCAACGTCGCTAAATGTCCGCTTTGTCCACACTCCCGCCACACATTCTTGGCCTTGGCATAACAAGAGCGTCACATCCTCCTTTCTCCGCTCCCCGTGTTCGCCACCTCGGGCCTAGAGTCACGGCCAGTCACCGCGCCGCTGGGCGCGACCAGCACGGCCGCTGTACATCCCAGTGCGGCCCGGCGACCGAACGGCACCTCACAGAGGGAGCCGCGCCAGGGAAAGGAAGAATCGTGCGACACCGTTCTTTGCTCGTCCTCACCACCGTGATCACCACGGGAGCACTGACCCTCACCGCCTGCGGATCGCGCGACGAGGCGAAGGGCGGGGACACGTCCGACGGCAAGAAGACCGTCGTCGTCATCGGCGTGGACGCTCCCCTCACCGGCTCCCTCTCCGCCCTCGGCCAGGGCATCAAGAACTCCGTCGACCTCGCGGCCAAAACGGCCAACAAGAACAACGAGGTCCCCGGAATCGAGTTCAAGGTCGAGGCCCTCGACGACCAGGCGGTCCCCGCCTCCGGCCAGGCCAACGCCACCAAGCTCGTCGGCAACAAGGACGTCCTCGGCGTCGTCGGCCCGCTGAACTCCGGCGTCGCCCAGCAGATGCAGGGCGTCTTCGCCTCCGCCAAGCTGGCCCAGGTCTCCCCCGCCAACACCAACCCCTCGCTCAGCCAGGGCGACAACTGGGGCAAGGGCGAGTTCAAGCGCCCCTTCGACACCTACTTCCGCACCGCCGCCACCGACGTGGTCCAGGGCAAGTTCGCCGCCCAGTACCTCTTCAAGGACGCCGGCAAGAAGAAGGTCTTCGTCGTCGACGACAAGCAGACCTACGGCGCCGGCCTGGCCGCCATCTTCTCCGACGAGTTCAAGAAGCTCGGCGGCGAGGTCGTCGGCACCGACCACGTCACCGTGAAGGAGACCGACTTCTCCTCCACCGCCGACAAGGTCAAGTCCTCCGGCGCCGACTCCGTCTACTTCGGCGGCCAGTACCCCGAGGGCGGCCTGCTCGCCGACCAGATCAAGAAGACCGGCGCCAACGTCCCGCTCATGGGCGGCGACGGCATCCAGGACCCCGCCTTCATCAGCGCCTCCGGCGAGGCCAACGAGGGCGACCTCTCCACCTCCATCGGCTACCCCGTCGAGAAGCTCCCCACGGCCAAGCAGTTCATCGAGGACTACAAGGCCGCCGGCTACAAGGACCCGTACGCCGCCTACGGTGGCTACTCCTACGACGCCGGCTGGGCCGTCATCCAGGCCGTCAAGGCCGCCGTCGCCGCCAACGGCGGCAAGCTGCCCACCGACGCCCGCGCCAAGGTCGTCGAGGCCCTCGGCAAGGTCTCCTTCGAAGGCGTGACCGGCAAGGTCGCCTTCGACCAGTACGGCGACACCACCAACAAGCAGCTCACGGTCTACAAGGTCGAGGGCGGCAAGTGGGTCGACGTCAAGAGCGACACCTTCAACGAGTAATCCCGTAGTCCCCAGCACCACCCGTAACACCTGAACCAACCGCCGCGCGAGGGCGCAAACAGCGCCCTCGCGCGGAGTCTTATCCGACACGCTCATCGGAGGCCCTGCGGTGCACGAACTGCCGCAACAGCTGGCCAACGGCCTGGCCCTCGGTGCTCTCTATGGCCTCATCGCCATCGGGTACACCATGGTCTACGGCATCGTCCAGCTCATCAACTTCGCCCACGGCGAGATCTTCATGATCGGCGGCTTCGGCGCGCTCACCGCCTACGCCATCCTCCCGACCGGCACCTCCCTGCTGATCGCGATACCCGTCATGATCGTCGGAGGCGCAATAACCTCCGTCGCCGTAGCCTGCGCAGCCGAACGCTTCGCCTACCGTCCCCTGCGCAGCGCCCCCCGGCTCGCACCCCTCATCACCGCAATCGGCCTCTCGATCGCGCTCCAGCAGCTCGTCTGGCAGTTCTACCCGGACGCCAAGAAGGCTGTCAGCTTCCCCGAACTCACGGGCCCGGCCTTCAAGATCAGCGACAGCCTGGCGATCCAGCGCGCGGACGTCTTCGTCCTCATCCTCGCCCCGCTCTGCATGCTCGCCCTCGGCGTCTTCGTCCAGAAGAGCCGCAGCGGCCGCGCCATGCAGGCCACCGCGCAGGACCCCGACACCGCGAAGCTGATGGGCATCAACACCGACCGCATCATCGTCATGGCCTTCGCCATCGGTGCCGCGTTCGCCGCCGTCGCAGCCGTCGCCTACGGCGTCGACAAGGGCCAGATCAACTTCGAGATGGGCTTCATCCTCGGCCTCAAGGCCTTCACCGCAGCCGTCCTCGGTGGCATCGGCAACATCTACGGAGCCATGGTCGGCGGCGTCGTCCTCGGACTCGCCGAAGCCCTCTCGATCGCCTACATCGAAGAGATCCCCGGCATGTCGCAGCTCGGCGGTGGAGCCTGGTCCAACGTCTGGGCGTTCGTCCTCCTCATCGTCGTCCTCCTCGTGCGGCCCCAAGGCCTGCTCGGCCAGCGCGTCACGGATCGGGCGTGAGAACCATGACCACCATCACCACCCCGCAGACCGACACGGTGAAGCAGGGCCCCGCGCCCACCACGCTCCTCTACGCGGTCATCGCCGGCAGCCTCCTCGCCATCGTCAGCGCCTACCTCGCGTGGACATGGACCGCCGACTTCCCCGGCGACCTGACCTACTACGGCAGCCCCGCCGCCCTCCAGATGATCACCCTCGTCGGAGCCGCCCTCACCGCCGCCCACGCGCTCTCCGCGCTCGGCGTCAAGGGCTTCCGCTGGCTCACCCCCGCCGGCTCCCGCAAGGCCATCTGGTTCCTGGCCCTCGGCAACCTCGCCGCCACCTGGTTCACCGTCCTCGCGATCTGCGTCGTCCTCGGCGGAGTCGTCAACCTCGAACCCGGCGCCTACGTCGCCCTCGTCGGCTCGCTCATCCCGGCGCTCGCCGCGTACAAGCTCCCCGACGACACCCGCAAGGCAGCGGCCCCCGCCAAGGAACTCCCCTCCTGGGCCGAAATCCTCATCGTCACCGCCGTCTTCGCCCTCGGCCTCTTCGTCATCACCTTCGGTATCGACACCGATGACAAGGAACCGCAGCTCTTCGTCGCCTACCTGATCACCGTCGGCTTCGCGGCCCTCGCGCTGACCAAGTCCGGCCTCAAGGACCGCCTCGGCGTCATCACCGCGAAGAACCGCCAGGTCACGCTCATCGGGACCGCGGCCGCAGCGATCGCCTTCCCCTTCATCCAGCAGAGCGGCGACACCTACACGCTCATCGCGGTCAACATCCTGATCTTCGCGACCGTCGCCCTCGGCCTCAACATCGTCGTCGGCCTCGCCGGCCTCCTCGACCTCGGCTACGTCGCCTTCCTCGGCGTCGGCGCCTACGCCGCCGCCCTGGTCTCCGGCAGCACCGCCTCCGCCTTCGGCATCCACCTCCCCTTCTGGGCAGCGGTCATCGTCGGCGCCATCGTCTCGCTCGTCTTCGGCGTCGTCATCGGCGCGCCGACCCTGCGCCTGCGGGGCGACTACCTCGCCATCGTCACCCTCGGCTTCGGAGAAATCTTCCGCATCGCCATGGGCAACCTCGACGGCACCTCCGGCCCCGACATCACCAACGGCCCCAACGGCATCCCCAACATCCCCCACCTCGAAATCCTCGGGTGGAACTTCGGGGAATCCCACGAGGTCCTCGGCGTCACCCTCGGCGCCTACGCCAACTACTACTTCCTGATGCTGCTCGTCATGGCACTGGTCGTCGTGGTCTTCGCCCGAGCCGGCAACAGCCGCATCGGCCGCGCCTGGGTCGCCATCCGCGAGGACGAGACCGCCGCCGAAGCCATGGGCATCAACGGCTTCAAGGTCAAGCTCATCGCCTTCGCCCTCGGCGCCACCCTCGCCGGCCTCGCCGGCACCGTCCAGGCACACGTCAACACCACGGTCGTCCCCGAGAACTACGTCTTCGCCGGGCCCGTCCCGCCGAACTCCGCGTTCCTCCTCGCCGCCGTCATCCTCGGCGGCATGGGCACCATCCGCGGCCCCATCCTCGGCGCCGCACTCCTCTTCCTGATCCCGGCGAAGCTGGCCTTCCTCCAGGACTACCAGCTCCTCGCGTTCGGCATCGCCCTCATCCTGCTCATGCGCTTCCGCCCCGAAGGCCTCATCGCCAACAAGCGCGCGCAGCTCGAGTACCACGACGACACCGCTGGCCAGGCCCCCACGGACCTGGCCACCGCCAAGGCGGGGGCGTGAACGACATGACCACCACAGACACCACCACGAAGACCACGGTTCTCGAAGCCAAGGGCGTCACCATGCGCTTCGGCGGCCTCACCGCCGTCAAGGGCGTCGACCTCCAGGTCAACGCGGGCGAGATCGTCGGACTCATCGGCCCCAACGGCGCCGGCAAGACGACCTTCTTCAACTGCCTCACCGGGCTGTACGTCCCCACCGAGGGATCCGTCAGCTACAAGGGCACCGTCCTGCCGCCGAAGCCCCACCGGGTCACCAATGCCGGCATCGCCCGCACCTTCCAGAACATCCGGCTCTTCCACAACATGACCGTGCTGGAAAACGTCCTCGTCGGACGCCACACCCGCACCAAGGAAGGCCTCTGGTCCGCCCTCCTGCGCGGCCCCGGCTTCAAAAAGGCCGAAGCCGCCAGCGAAGCACGCGCCATGGAACTCCTCGAGTTCATCGGCCTCCAGCACAAAGCCCAGCACCTCGCCAAGAACCTCCCCTACGGCGAACAGCGCAAGCTCGAAATCGCCCGCGCCCTCGCCAGCGACCCCGGCCTCATCCTCCTGGACGAGCCCACCGCCGGCATGAACCCGCAGGAAACCCGAACGGCCGAAGAACTCATCTTCGCCATCCGCGACAAGGGCATCGCCGTCCTCGTCATCGAGCACGACATGCGCTTCATCTTCAACCTCTGCGACCGCGTCGCCTGCCTCGTCCAAGGCGAAAAGCTCATCGAAGGCACCGCCGCCGAAGTCCAGGGCGACGAACGCGTCATCGCCGCCTACCTCGGCACCCCCTTCGAAGGCGCCCCCGGCGACGAAGAAGTAGCCGAAGTCGAAGCCGCCGAAGCCCACGCAGAAGCCGAAGCCGCGGCCGAAGCCGGCACGGACGCGGATAGCACCACCCGCACGGAAGGAGAGGCCAAGTGACCGCACTGCTCAAGGTCGAAGACCTCAAAGTCGCCTACGGCAAGATCGAAGCCGTCAAGGGCATCTCCTTCGAAGTCAACGAAGGCGAAATCGTCTGCCTCGTCGGCACCAACGGCGCCGGCAAGACCACCACCCTTCGCACCCTCTCCGGGCTCCTCAAGCCCACCGCCGGCAGCATCACCTTCGACGGACAACCCCTCGTCGGCGTCCCCGCCCACAAGATCGTCTCCCTGAAGCTGGCCCACTCCCCCGAGGGACGCCACATCTTCCCCCGGCTGACGATCGCCGAAAACCTCCAGCTCGGCGCCTTCCTCCGCACCGACAAAGAAGGCATCGAAAAGGACATCCAGCGCGCCTACGACCTCTTCCCCATCCTGGGAGAGCGCCGCAAGCAGGCCGCAGGAACCCTCTCCGGCGGCGAACAGCAGATGCTCGCCATGGGCCGCGCCCTCATGTGCCAGCCCAAACTGCTCATGCTGGACGAGCCCTCCATGGGCCTCTCCCCCCTCATGATGCAGAAGATCATGGCAACCATCGCCGAACTCAAGGCCACCGGCACCACCATCCTGCTCGTCGAGCAGAACGCCCAGGCCGCCCTCTCACTCGCCGACCAGGCACACGTGATGGAAATCGGCAAGATCGTGCTCTCCGGCACCGGCCAGGACCTCCTCCACAACGAGGACGTCCGCAAGGCCTACCTCGGCGAGGACTGACCACACACGTGTGAGGCCCGCCTCCCCTCGGGGGGAGGCGGGCCTCACGCACGTCCACACTCAGGCAACCCCGAACGGACCACCCTCACCGAACACCAAACCCGCGAAACGCTCACCGATCAGACGGTGCCCCGCCGTATCCGGGTGCAGCCGGTCCTCCAAAGGCAACACCGCGAAATCCGCCTCGCCGTACAGCGAAAGACCGTCCAGGTAATACAGGTTCTTGTCCTCGGCCGCCCGCTCCGACGTGATCCGCTCCAACTCCGCCCGGATCACCTTCAACGTCAACCGGCCCGCGGCCACATCCGCCGGATCCCCCGTCGCCCGGTACCGCATCAGCTTCCCGTCCGGATCCGGCGCCGTCGGACCCGGCGTGTCCTCGTGCATCGGACACAGCACAGGCGAAACCACCAGCAACGGCGTATCCGGATGCCCCTCCCGAATCGTGTCCAGGAACCCGTGCACCGCCGGAGCGAACGCACGCAAGCGCATCAGATCCGTATTCACCAACGCGATACCGATCTTGACACTGATCACATCCGCCGGAACATCCCGCATCGCACGCGCCGTGAACGGATCCAACAGCGCATTGCCACCCAGCCCCATGTTGACCAGGTCCACACCACCCGCCGCAGCCGCCACCGCCGGCCACGTCGACGACGGGCTCTCCGCGTTCGTCCCCTGGCTCAGCGAACTCCCGTGATGCAGCCACACCCGACGACCGCTCTCCGCAGCCGCCTCCACCGGAGCATCCGTCCGCAGCGCGATCAGCTCCGTACGCTCGTTGTGCGGCAGCCAGATCTCGACGTCCTTCAGCTCCGCCGACAACCCCGCGAACCGAGCCGTACCCGACTCACCCGACACCGACTCCGACGTCAGCGTCTGCATGTTGAAACGGAACTCATGCCCACCGGCCACCGTGGCCCGACCCGCCGGACGACCGTCCACGAACAGGTCGTACACACCCTCGGCACTGTCCTGACCACCCTGGAACACGATCTTCGTCGGCATCGTCTCCAGCTCGATCACCGTCGCCCGCGTACGGAACACCAACCGCACACCCGACGGCTGCGCCTCCACCGTCGCCAACTGCGCCGCCGGATGCTGCTTCCGCGCCCACGCGGGCATCCGGTGCGGCAGCAGGCCCAGCTCCGTCCGCTCCACCTCGAGGGCGCCGCGCAGCAGCGGCTCGATGGGCGTGGTGATCCATTCCGTCACATGAGAGGTCATGCTCACACACTGCCCACCGGCACTCGAGGCCCGCCGGTGCGGGCCTCGACCCGTCGCGCGTACGGGAACCGTCAGCCGTTGGCCGCGTTCTGCTTCTTCTCCTCGGCGTCCTCGATGACCGCCTCGGCGACCTGCTGCATCGACATCCGGCGGTCCATCGACGTCTTCTGGATCCACCGGAACGCGGCCGGCTCGGTGAGCCCGTACTGGGTCTGCAGAATGCTCTTCGCCCGGTCCACGAGCTTGCGGGTCTCCAGACGCAGCGAAAGGTCGGCGACCTCCTTCTCCAGCGCCTTCAGCTCCGCGAAGCGCGACACCGCCATCTCGATCGCGGGCACGACATCGCTCTTGCTGAACGGCTTCACCAGGTACGCCATGGCACCGGCGTCCCGGGCCCGCTCGACGAGGTCGCGCTGCGAGAACGCGGTCAGCATCAGCACGGGGGCGATGGACTCCTCCGCGATCTTCTCGGCGGCGGAGATCCCGTCCAGGACGGGCATCTTCACATCGAGGATGACGAGGTCGGGCCGGTGCTCACGGGCGAGCTCCACGGCCGTCTGCCCGTCCCCGGCCTCACCGACGACGGAGTACCCCTCCTCCTCGAGCATCTCCTTCAGATCGAGACGGATGAGCGCCTCGTCCTCGGCGATGACGACGCGGGTCGTCAGCGGCGGAACGTGCGACTGGTCGGCGTCGGGCGTGGGCGTCGACTCGTGCGAGGCGGTCACTTGAGGGCTCCTTGATACGGGGCGTTACTGCTCCCCTGAGCCTACCGAGCTCCTGTAGGGTGGCATCACGCAGGGTTCCCGCAATCCTTCGTTTCTTAGGCCCCAGTACTCCAACGGTTAGAGAGGCCGCTCTCAAACAGCGGACAGTGTGGGTTCGAATCCCACCTGGGGCACCTTTCCTTGGATTCCAAGGTCACGCCTAAACGGCGTCACTCCCCCGTTTGAGGGAATCCACCGGAATGCGGATGCCCGCCCTGGGAATCTCGCGGACTGCCGCCCGTATGTACGATCTGGCGACTCGGCGGCGCGCGCTCCCTACTCGATCACGGGCGGAGCCTCAACTTCACCAAGGTCGGCGTGCGGTGGACGGTGCCGGCCCGGGGCAGCGACCCGTTCAACGTGTCCGTGGCCCGCAAGGAGTCCGTCGCGCTGATGGACGCCCACATCGGGCCCAAGTACTGGCTAGGGCAGGTCGCCCTCTCCGCCGAGGTTGACGACCAGGCGGCGCAGGACGTTGATCGTGGAGGCGTAGGCCTCGTCGTCGATGCCGTCGCGCATACGGGTGTGCACCTTGGCGTTGCGGGCGTGGGCGCGGAGACGGCCGGCTTCGCCTTCGGGGGTGAGGGTGAGGGTGAGGGTGCCGTCGGGTTCGGTGAGCCAGCCGCGGGTGGTGAGGTCGGTGTACATCGCGTCGAAGTCGGTGTTCTGGTCGTCGTAGGGGGACAGCTTGGCGGTGAGGGTGGTGCGGGTCCATGCGCCGGGGGTGGCGGCGATGTGGTTGAGGGTCCACCAGTGGGGTTGGGTGAGGTCTTCCTCGGCGAGGGCGGTGCGGATCGCGCCTATGGCGAGGTTGGCGGCTTCGCGGGTCCAGTAGCCGATGGGCTGGGCTGCGATGCGGTCCTGGGGGTATTCGGTGATCGTCATGCTGTTGACCGTAGGACCTAAAGTCGACTTGAGGTCAAGCACACGAGATGGGGACCCTGTGATGAGCGAGAAGGCTCGCAAGCTGTTCGACGCGCTCGATCTGAACGAGGACGGCCGGCTGACGCGGTTCGAGGTGATCGATGCGTTGCGGTCGAAGGGGCCGACGCTGGCGGCGCGGGGGGATTTGCCGTTCTGGGGGCTGGGGGATGCGGATGCGTCGTCCGCTTTGTTCGATGCCGCGGATGCGAACGGGGACGAGGAGTTGTCGTTCGAGGAGTTCGCGGCGGTGGTGGATCGGCGTTTCGGCTGGTAGCCGGCGGGGCCGGGGCGCGGTGACCGCGTCGGGCGGGCGCTTGGCGGGTGCCCGACGCGGTGCGTGTGGTGCGTGTGGTGCTGGAGCCGCGGCTGCCGCGGCGGGCGGTCAGCGGACGGCGTCGCCGATGTGGTGGATCCGGACGAGATTGGTGGATCCGGTGACGCCGGGGGGTGAGCCTGCGGTGATGACGACGGTGTCGCCGGGGATGCAGCGGCCGATGCGCAGGAGTTCTTCTTCGACTTGGGCGACCATGGCGTCGGTGGATTCGACGTGGGGGCCGAGGAAGGTTTCGACGCCCCAGGTGAGGTTGAGCTGGGAGCGGGTGGCGGGGTCGGGGGTGAAGGCGAGGAGGGGGATGGGTGAGCGGTAGCGGGAGAGTCGGCGGACGGTGTCGCCGCTCTGGGTGAAGGCGACGAGGAATTTGGCGTCGAGGAAGTCGCCCATTTCGGCGGCTGCGCGGGCGACGGCGCCGCCTTGGGTGCGGGGTTTGTTGCGTTCGGTGAGTGGGGGGAGGCCCTTGGCGAGGATGTCTTCTTCGGCGGCTTCGACGATGCGGGACATGGTGCGGACGGTTTCGATGGGGTATTTGCCGACGCTGGTTTCGCCGGAGAGCATGACGGCGTCGGTGCCGTCGATGACGGCGTTGGCGACGTCGGAGGCTTCGGCGCGGGTGGGGCGGGAGTTGTCGATCATCGAGTCGAGCATCTGGGTGGCGACGATGACGGGTTTGGCGTTGCGCTTGGCGAGTTTGACGGCGCGCTTTTGGACGATGGGGACTTGTTCGAGGGGCATTTCGACGCCGAGGTCTCCGCGGGCGACCATGATGCCGTCGAAGGCGGCGACGATCTCGTCGATGTTGTCGACGGCCTGAGGCTTTTCGATCTTGGCGATGACGGGGAGGCGTCGGCCTTCTTCGTCCATGATGCGGTGGACGTCTTGGATGTCGTGGCCGCTGCGGACGAAGGAAAGGGCGATGACGTCGGCGCCGGTGCGCAGGGCCCAGCGGAGGTCTTCGATGTCCTTTTCGGAGAGTGCGGGGACGGAGACGGCGACGCCGGGGAGGTTGAGTCCCTTGTGGTCGGAGACCATGCCGCCTTCGATGACGGTGGTGTGGACGCGGGGGCCGTCGATGGCGGTGACTTCGAGGGTGACGCGGCCGTCGTCGACGAGGATGCGTTCGCCGGTGGTGACGTCGGTGGCGAGGCCTTTGTAGGTGGTGCCGCAGGTGTGGCGGTCGCCTTGGTGGTCTTCGACGGTGATGGTGAATTCGTCGCCGCGTTCAAGGAGTACGGGGCCTTCGCGGAAGCGGCCGAGGCGGATCTTCGGGCCTTGAAGGTCGGCGAGGATGCCGACACTGCGGCCGGTCTCGTCGGAGGCCTTGCGTACGCGCTGGTAGCGCTCCTCGTGTTCGGCGTAGGTGCCGTGGCTGAGGTTGAGGCGGGCGATGTCCATTCCGGCTTCGACCAGGGCTTTGATCTGGTCGTATGAGTCGGTGGCGGGGCCCAGGGTACATACGATTTTAGCTCGGCGCATGGGGCGAGCGTATTCCCCTACCTGCGGGTAGGTAATCGCTTCCGGGTGTCCTCTCAACAACCTTTGAGCAAAAGGTTGTTGACAACTGTTGAATGTGCATGGGGGTGCTCTGATGAGCACCCCCGCGGCACGTCTCGGGGGCTGTTTCAGAGCTGGGGCGGGGTCATGGTGAAGCGGGCGTTCACTTGGGCGTAGACGGTCTGGCGCTGGGGTTCGAGGTCGAGGGGCGGGGCTCCGGCGTCCTCGGCGGCGCTGAAGGCCATGGTGCGCATGCCGCCGCCTTGTGCGGAGGGGAAGGGGGCGGCGTTCTCGGCGCCGAGGTCGGCGAGTTCGACGAGGGCGGCGAGGCGGGCGCCGAGGGCTTCGGCGTATTCGCGGGCGCGCTGGACGGCTTCGAGTACGGCTTGGCGGCGGGCTTCGCCGTGGGCGGGTGAGGTGGGGCGCAGGGCCCACCAGGGGCCGTCGACCTGGGTGAGGTCGAGGTCGGCGAGACGGGTGGTGAGTTCGCCGAGTGCGGTGAAGTCGCTGAGTTCGGCGGTGATGTGGACGCGGCCGTGGTAGGCGCGGACGCGTTCGGCGCGGCCGTGGCGGGTGAGTTCGGGGGTGATGGAGAAGGCGCCGGTTTCGAGTTTTTCGACGGGGTCGCCGTAGCTCTTGATGAGGTCGAGGACGGTGTTGTTGCGGCGGGTGAGGTCGTCGAGGGCGGTGCGGCGGTCGGTGCCGCGGGCGCTGACGGTGATGCCGATGCGGGCGATTTCGGGGTCGACTTCGAGGCGGGCTTCGCCGCGGACGGCGACGCGGGGTACTTCGGGGGTTCCGTAGGGCTGGTGGGTTGCGTCGTGCGGTGCGTCCTGGGTCATGGCTTCACTGTCGCACTGTGGGTGAGAATCTACGCGCGTTGTTCACGCCTCTGAAGGGGAGATGGCATGGCGTTCGACCGTAGGGCTTTTCTTGGGACGACGGCTGCGACGGGTGCGGCCGTGGCGTTGGCGGGGGCTGCGGCTGCTCCGGCGGCGGCTGCTCCGGCGGCTGCTCCGGCGGCTGCGGGCCGGCCGGGGCCGCGTACGTACGCGTTCACGGTGATGGGGACGACCGATCTGCACGGGAACGTCTTCAACTGGGACTACTTCACGGACCGGGAGTTCGACGACAAGGCGCACAACGATGTGGGTCTGGCGAAGATATCGACGCTGGTGGAGCAGGTGCGGGCGGAGAAGGGGCGGCGCAATACGCTGCTGATCGACGCGGGTGACACGATCCAGGGGACGCAGCTTTCGTACTACTACGCGAAGGTGGATCCGATCACGGCGCGGCGGGGGCCGGTCCATCCGATGGCGCAGGCGATGAACGCGATCGGCTATGACGCGGCGGCGCTGGGGAACCACGAGTTCAACTACGGGATTCCGGTGTTGCGGAAGTTCGAGGAGCAGTGTGATTTTCCGCTGCTGGGGGCGAACGCGCTGGATGCGAGGACGCTGCGGCCGGCGTTCGCGCCGTACAGCATGCACCGGCTGCGCACGCCGTGCGGGCGGGACGTGAGGGTGGCGGTGCTGGGGCTGACGAATCCTGGTATCGCGTTGTGGGACAAGGCGAACGTGCAGGGGAAGATGACGTTCCCGGGGTTGGAGGAGCAGGCGGCGAAGTACGTGCCGAAGCTGCGTTCGATGGGTGCCGACGTGGTGATCGTGTCGGCGCATTCGGGTTCGAGCGGGACGTCTTCGTACGGGGATCAGCTGCCGTACGTGGAGAACGCGGCGGCGTTGGTGGCGGAGCAGGTGCCGGGGATCGACGCGATCCTGGTGGGGCACGCGCACACGGAGATCCCGGAGTACCGGGTGAAGAACACGGCGACGGGCCGGGACGTGGTGCTGTCGGAGCCGCTCAAGTGGGGTCAGCGGCTGACGTTGTTCGACTTCGAGCTGGTGTGGGCGAAGGGCCGCTGGTCGGTGGCGAAGGTCGCGGCGCGGGTGTTGAACTCGAATGCGGTGGCGGAGGATCCGAAGATCACGCGGCTGTTGTCGGACGAGCACCGCAAGGTCGTGGCGTATGTGAACCAGGTGATCGGTACGTCGACGCAGGCGATGTCGGCGGCCGAGGGGCCGGTGAAGGACGTGGCGATCATCGATCTGATCAACCACGTGCAGGCGGAGACGGTGCGGGCGGCGCTGTCGGGTTCGGAGTGGGCGGGGCTGCCGGTGGTTTCGCAGGCTTCGTGTTTCTCGCGTACGGCGGCGATTCCGGCGGGGCGGGTGACGATCCGGGACGCCGCGGGCCTGTATCCGTTCGAGAACACGCTGGAGGCGCGGCTGCTGACGGGTGCGCAGCTGAAGGAGTATCTGGAGTATTCGGCGCGGTACTTCGTGCGGACGGCGCCGGGTGAGGTGGTGGATCCGGCGAAGCTGACGAACGCGGAGGGCGTTCCGGATTACAACTACGACGCCTTGTACGGGTTCGCGTATGACATCGATGTGGCGCGGCCGGTGGGTTCGCGGATCGTGGGGTTGTCGTTCGAGGGGAAGCCGGTGGATCCGGCGGGGCGGTTCGTGTTGGCGGTGAACAACTACCGGGCCTCGGGTGGCGGGAATTTCCCGCATGTGCCGCAGGCCAGGCAGTTGTGGGCGGACTCGGACGAGATCCGTAACACGATCATCCAGTGGGTGAAGGCGAAGGGGACGCTGGATCCGGCGGGGTTCGCTTCGGTGTCGTGGCGGTTGACGCGGGAGGGTGTGCCGGTGTTCTAGGCCGCTTCGGTTGTCAGGGGTGTTCGACCAGGGGGAGCAGTTCGCCGGCGGGTTGTGGGCGGGGGTGCTCCCGCTGTTCGAGGCCGAAGGTGGTGAAGGCGGTGCGGGCGGGCTGGGGGTAGGGCTCTTTGCCCGTGAGCGTGTTCAGGATGGCGGCGCTGCGCCAGGCGGCGAGGCCGAGGTCGGGGGTTCCGACGCCGTGGGTGTGGCGTTCGCCGTTCTGGACGAAGATGCTGCCGGTGACGGCGGGGTCGGTGATCATCCGGTAGCGGTCGTCGATGCGGGGGCGGCCGGAGGAGTCTTTGCGCAGGTAGGGGTCGAGGCCTGCGAGGAGGCTGGTGAGGGGGCGTTCGCGGTAGCCGGTGGCGAGGACGACGGCGTCGGTGGTGAGGCGGGAGCGGGTGCCCTGGTCGGTGTGTTCGAGGTGGAGTTCGACTTTGGTGGTGGCGACGCGGCCGGCGGTGCGGACGTTGACTCCGGGGGTGAGGACGGCGTCGGGCCAGCCGCCGCCCAGGGTGCGCCGGTAGAGCTCGTCGTGGATGGCGGCGATGGTGTCGGTGTCGATGCCCTTGTGGAGTTGCCATTGGGCGGGGACGAGCTTGTCGCGGACGGGTTCGGGCAGGGCGTGGAAGTAGCGGGTGTAGTCGGGGGTGAAGTGTTCGAGGCCGAGCTTGGAGTACTCCATGGGGGCGAAGGAGGGGGTGCGGGCGAGCCAGGTGAGGCGTTCGCGGCCGGCGGGGCGGGCGCGCAGGAGGTCGAGGAAGACTTCGGCGCCGGACTGGCCTGATCCGATGACGGTGACGTGTTCGGCGCCGAGGATGCGCTGTCGGTTGTCGAGGTAGTCGGCGGAGTGGATGACGGGGACGGTGGGGGCTTCGGCGAGGGGGCGCAGGGGTTCGGGGATGTAGGGGGCGGTGCCGATGCCGAGGGCGAGGTGTCGGGTGTGGGTGCGGCCGAGGGCTTCGGCTTCGCCGTTGGGGTCGAGTTGGGTGAAGTCGACTTCGAAGAGGTCGCGTTCGGGGTTCCAGCGGACGGCGTCGACCTGGTGGCCGAAGTGGAGGCCGGGGATGCGGCCGGCGACCCAGCGGCAGTAGGCGTCGTATTCGGCGCGTTGGATGTGGAACTGCTCGGCGAAGTAGAAGGGGTAGAGCCGTTCCTTGTGCTTGAGGTAGTTGAGGAAGCTCCAGGGGCTGGCCGGGTCGGCGAAGGTGACCAGGTCGGCGAGGAAGGGGACTTGGAGGGTGGCGCCTTCGAGGAGGAGTCCGGGGTGCCAGCGGAAGTCGCGGCGCTGGTCGTAGAAGGCGGTGGCGAGTTCGCCTGCTCCTTGGTGCGGCAGGCCGTGGGCGAGGGCCGCGAGGGACAGGTTGAAGGGGCCGATGCCGATTCCGACGAGGTCGTGGGGGGCTTCGGGGTGGGCGGCGGTCATCGGTGGGTGCTGCCTTCCAGGAGGGCGATGAGGGTGTCCAGGTCTGCCGCGGTGGTGTGCGGGTTGAGCAGGGTGGCTTTGAGCCAGAGGCGGCCGTCGGCGTGGGTGCGGCCGACGACGGCGCGGCCTTGGTGCAGGAGGGTGCGGCGCAGGGTGGCGACCTGGGTGTCATCGGCGTGGGTGGGCCGGAAGAGCACGGTGGTGAGGGTGGGGTGTGCGTGGAGGGTGAAGCGGGGGTGGGTGTCGAGGCGGTCGGCGAGGTGGTGGGCGGTGTCGAGGGTGCGGTCGATGAGTGCGGTGAGGCCGTCGCGGCCGAGGGCGCGGAGCGTGGTGGCGATCTTGAGCGCGTCGGGGCGGCGGGTGGTGCGCAGGGAGCGGCCGAGGAGGTCGGGGAGGCCGGCTTCGGTGTCGTCGGGGGCGTTGAGGTAGTCGGCCTGGTGGGCGAGGGGGGCCAGCAGGGCGGTGTCGGGGACGGCGAGGAGTCCGGCGGGGACGGGCTGCCAGCCGAGTTTGTGCAGGTCGATGGTGAGGGACGTGGCTCGGGCGAGGCCGGCGACCTTGTGGCGGTGGCGGGGGGTGAGGGCGAGGAGTCCGCCGTAGGCGGCGTCGATGTGGAGGTCGGCGCGGTGGTGGTCGCAGAGGTCGGCGATGTGGTGGAGGGGGTCGATGAGTCCGGCGTCGGTGGTGCCGGCGGTGGCGGTGACGAGGACGGGGCCGGGGGTGGTGGCGAGGGCTTGGGCGAGGTCGGCGGGGTCGAGGACACCGGTGGGGGTGGGGAGTTCGGTGGCCGGGGGGAGGCCGAGGAGCCAGGCGGCGCGGGGGATGGAGTGGTGGGCGTTGGCTCCGTGCAGGACGGTGAGGTGGGGGCCGTGGCGTTCGCGGGCGAGGAGCAGGGCGAGTTGGTTGGCTTCGGTGCCGCCGGTGGTGACGAGGGCGTCGGGGTGGGGGGTGTCGTAGAACTCGGCGGCGAGGGTGCGGGTGAGGAGGGCTTCGACGGCGGAGGCGGCGGGGGCCTGGTCCCAGGAGTCGAGGGAGGGGTTGAGGGCGCTGGCGGCGAGGTCCGCGGCGGCGGCGACGGCCAGTGGGGGGCAGTGCAGGTGGGCTGCGCAGAGGGGGTCGGCGGGGTCGGCGGCGCCGGCGGCGAGGGTGTGCACGAGGGTGCGGAGCGCTTCGTGGTCTCCGGTTCCGTGGGCGGGGAGTACGTCGCCCAGTGCGGCGCGGACGCGGGCGGCCTGGGTGTCGGGGCCGCCGGCCGGGAGGGGGCCGCCGCGTTCCTCGGCTCCGGTGCGGAGGGCTTCGAGGACGGTGTCGAGGAGGGGGCGCAGGGCTGCGGGGCCGTGGGGTCCGCCGGCGAGCGGGGGCGGGGTGCCGGGCGGCGGCGTGCCGGGCGGCGCTGTCATCGGGACCTCCGGGGGCTGGCCGGGTGCGGTGTTGGGCACCCGGCCAGTACAACGATCAGACCCGAATGGGGTAACCGCCGGGGTTTGTCCGAATCGGACCTCCTCCCCTGCGGGGGCCCTGCGGGCTGGCTCGGCCGGTGGGTTGCCGGGGCGGGGCCGGAGCTGGGGGCAGGGGTGGGCCGAAGCCGGGGTGGGCCGGTGGCGGGGGCGGGGTGGGGTGCCGTCCGGGACTGCATGATTTATGGCGCCTTGGGCGGATCTGCTCGTACGGCCTGAGCGGGCGCCAACAAATCACGTTTTACGTCCCGGACAGCACCCCACCCCGCCCCCGCCACCGGCCCGGCGGGGCTTCGAGGGGGGCACGCCCCGGGCCGGGGTCGGGGGCGGGACGGGGTGTCGGCCGGGACGTAAAACGTGATTTGTGGCGTGATATCGGGTTGTACAGGCCGGTTCGGGTGGGGCGCCCTACATCATGCAGTCCCGGACGGCACCCCGTCCCGCCCCCGGCCCCGGACCCCGTTCTGGCTAGGCCTCCGCAGCGGACCGGCGGACCCGAAGCGCGCGGTCGAGGTCGTCCAGCTGGTCGACCAACTTGCGGCGGAGGAGGGGGAGGATGTCGGGGTCGGTGAGGCAGGTGTGGCCTGCCTGGAGGTTGGCCTCGTCGATGGCGTACGCGGGGAACGCCCAGCGGCCGGCGGCTTCGCCGATGGCGGGGCCTCGGCGGGCGGCCAGGGCTACGGCGTCCGGGTAGAAGCGGGGTACGTATGCGCGTACGAGGTCGGCCTGTTCGGGCTGCCAGAAGCCCTGGGCGGTGGCGGTGAAGAGGTAGTTGGAGAGGGTGTCGTCGTGGAAGAGGCGGGTCCAGGCGGCGGCCTTGGCCTCGGGGGTGGGGAGGGCGGCTCGGCAGCGGGCCGCGCCTTCCTGGCCGGTGGCGCTGGGGTCGGCGGCGAGGGCGGCGTCGACGTCGCTTTCGGTGACGGCGCCGAGGACGCTGAGGCGGGAGAGGATGCGCCAGCGCAGTTCGGGGTCGAGTGACGGGCCGCCGGGGACGGTGTCGTCGGCGAGCCAGGCGGCGATGGTGTCGGGCTGGGTGGCGCTGTCGACGAGGGTGCGTACGGCGGTCAGCCGCATGCCGGGTTCCGAGCCGTCCTCGGTGCGCCGGAGCAGGTCGCGGGCGATGGCGGTGAGGGTGGCGAGGGCGGCGGTCCGCTCGTCGGGGGCGACGTAGCGGGCGGCGATCTGGGTGCGGGCGAAGGTGAAGACGCCCTGGACGATGGCGAGGTCGTTCTCCTCGGGCAGGTGGGCCTCGGCGGTCGCCAGGTAGTCGTGCGGGTCGAGTTCGCCGTCGCGGACCATGTCGCGCAGGGAGTTCCAGACGACGGCGCGGGTGAGGGCGTCGGGGATGCCGGAGAGGCCGCGCAGGACCGTTTCGAGGGATTTCTCGTCGAGCCGGACCTTGGCGTAGGTGAGGTCGGCGTCGTTGAGGACGAGGAGCGCGGGGCGGGGCCCGGTGACGGAGACGACCTCGTCGGAGGGGACGTCGAGGTCGAGGAGTTCGCGCAGTTCCAGGATGCGGCCGTCGACGGGGTCGCGGTCGTAGACGCCTACGGCGATGTGGTGGGGGCGGCTGCCGTGGCGGTCGACGGTGAGGGTCCAGCCGGGTGCGCTGTCGGGGCGGCCCTCGGACTCCTCGACGCGGGGGGTGAGGGTGTCGATTCCGGTGGTGCGCAGCCAGATGTCGGCCCAGGCGTGGACATCGCGTTCGGTGTGGGCGGCGAGGGAGTCGACGAAGTCGGCGAGGGAGGCGTTGGCGAACTTGTGGCGGGTGAAGTGGGTGTTGATGCCGGCGAGGAAGTCCTTCTCGCCGAGCCAGGCGACGAGCTGGCGCAGGGCGGAGGCGCCCTTGGCGTAGGAGATGCCGTCGAAGTTGAGGAGGGCGGAGGCGGTGTCGGGGACGTCTTCGGGGGCGGGGGCGACGGGGTGGGTGGAGGGGCGCTGGTCGGCGTCGTAGCCCCAGGCCTTGCGGGAGACGCCGAATTCGGTCCAGGTGTCGGTGAAGCGGGTGGCTTCGGTGAGGGTCTGGTAGCCCATGTATTCGGCGAAGGACTCGTTGAGCCAGATGTCGTCGAACCAGGCGAGGGTGACGAGGTCGCCGAACCACATGTGGGCCATCTCGTGGGCGATGACCATGGCGCGGGTCTGGCGTTCGGTGTCGGTGACGGCGGAGCGGTAGATGAACTCGTCGCGGAAGGTGACCAGGCCCGGGTTCTCCATGGCTCCGGCGTTGAACTCGGGTACGAAGGCCTGGTCGTAGGAGTCGAACGGGTAGGGCTCGGTGAACTTCTCCTGGTACCGGTCGAAGCAGTCCTTGGTGAGGGAGATGATCTCGTCGGCGTCGGTGTCGAGGTGGGGGGCGAGGGACTGGCGGCAGTGGATGCCGAAGGGCAGTCCGGCGTGTTCGGTGGTCACGCTGTGCCAGGGGCCTGCGGCGACGGCGGCGAGGTAGGTGGAGATGAGGGGGGTGGGGGCGGATCGCCAGATGCCGGCGCCGTCCGCTTCGCGGGCGGCGGTGCGGGTGGTGATGCCGTTGGCGAGGACGGTCCAGTGCGCGGGGGCGGTGACGGTGAACTCGAAGACGGCCTTGAGGTCGGGCTGGTCGAAGGCCGGGAAGACGCGCTGGACGTCGTCCATGAACATCTGGCTGTAGACGTACGTCTCCCCGTCCGCGGGGTCGGTGAAGCGGTGCAGGCCCTCGCCGGTGCGGGAGTAGCGCATGCGGGTGTCCAGGCGCAGCTCGTGGGGGCCTTCGGCGAGGCCGGTGAGGGGGAGCCGGTTGTCGTCGAGGGCGGCCGGGTCGAGGGGGTGGCCGTCGAGCGTGGCGGAGCGCAGTTCGTCCGGTTTCAGCTCCAGGAAGGTGTCTCCGGTGGTGCGGGCGGTGAACCGGATGACGGTGGTGGAGTCGAAGGTGTCGTCGCCGGTGGTGAGGTCAAGGGCGACGGCGTAGTGGTGGACGTCGAGGAGCTGGGCTCGGAGCTGCGCTTCGTTGCGCCTGAGTGCGGACATGGGGCCCATGCTGCCGCACGGTCCGGCCGGGCCCCAGCGCGTTTCGCCGGTGCCGTGGCCTGGAGGGTCGGGCGGGCGCCGCGGCCCGGTGGGTCTGCCGGGTCGCGGCGCGGGGCTCAGGACTGGTCTTCGGCGGCCGCGATGGTCTCGTGGTGGCGGATGACCTCGGCGATGATGAAGTTGAGGAGCTTTTCGGCGAAGGCCGGGTCGAGTTTGGCGTTTCCGGCGAGCTGGCGCAGCCGGGCGATCTGGCTGGCCTCGCGGCCGGGGTCGGCCGGGGGGAGCTGGTGGCGGGCCTTGAGGTGGCCGACCTGCTGGGTGCACTTGAACCGCTCGGCGAGCATGTGGACCACGGCGGCGTCGATGTTGTCGATGCTGTCCCGCAGGCGGGCGAGTTCGGCGGCGACGTTGTCGTCGATCCCGTTGCCGATCCCGTTGTCGGTGTCGATGTCGTCGCTGTTGTTCATGGTTCCCGAGAATACGTGGCGGGGGCGGGTGGTTCCCCTGGCGGCCGGTCAGTGAGACGGGGTGCGGGCGGGTGGCGCCGGAACCGGTCACAGGGGCAGGATCGCGGTGACGAGCCAGCCGCCTTCGGGGGTGGGGCCGGCGGTGAGGGAGCCGCCGAGGGCTTCGGCGCGCTCGGCCATTCCGGCGAGGCCGTAGCCGCCGCCGCGGGCGTTCTCGGAGAGTTTGGCGGGGTGGCCGCCGTCGTCGGCGATGCGGACTTCGAGGCCGGTGGGGACGGTGCGCAGGCCGATGCGGACGGCGGTGGCGGTGGCGGCGTGTTTGCCGATGTTGGTGAGGGCTTCCAGGACGATGCGGTGGGCGGTGGCGGCGACGTGGCCGGGGAGGCGGGTGTCGAGGCCTTCCTCCACGTAGAGGACGACGGGCGGGCCGGTGCGGGAGAAGCGTGCGGTGAGTTCGCGGATGTCGTCGAGGCCGGCGACGGGGCTGGTGGCGGCGCCGCCGGGTGCGGCTGTGCCGTCTTCGTTCTCGCGGAGGATCTTGACGAGGCGGCGCATGGAGCCGAGGGCTTCGTCGCCGGCGGTTTCGATGCGGCCGAAGATCTCGGCGGCGTGTTCGGCGGAGACGTTGGTGAAGCGGGCGGCGCGGGCCTCGACGACGATGCCGGTGACGTGGTGGGCGACGAGGTCGTGGAGCTCGCGGGCGAGCTCGAGGCGTTCGGCGGTGCGGACGGCGCGGAGGTCGCGTACGCGCTGGCCGGACTGGAGGCGCAGGAGGAGGGAGTAGGCGGTGACGACGACGGTCAGGACGGAGAAGAGCAGGGTGAAGCGGCCGGGGTCGGTGTCGCGTACGGGTGTGGCCATGCAGCCGAGGCCGAGGAGGGGGCCGAGGACGGCGGCGGTGCGGGCGGGGGCGCGGAGCAGGATCTGGGAGAGCAGGAAGAGCAGGGCGATGGCCTCGCCGCCGCCCCAGACGACGAGGGGGTGGTCGCCGAGGGTGAGGAGGAGGGTGGCGGTCCAGGTGACGGCGGCGGCGAACCAGGCGCGGGCGAGGAGGGGGATGCCGGGCCAGGGCGCTGCGCTGAGGCAGACGAGGATGCCGGATGCCCAGACGACGCCGTGGGGGAGGCTGGGCTGGCGGGCGAGGACGACGCCCTCGAAGGTGACGAGGGAGAGGAGGACGAGGGAGAGGCCGAGGCGGATGGTGGTGGCGGTGTGGGGGTAGCGGCGGGCCCACCCGGTGAGGGGGCTCACCGGGGCCGCCTTGGCCGCGGGGCCGTCGGGGCGGCGGCGGTGACCATGGCTTGGCCGGCTCCCCCGAAGCCGTTGCCCTCGCGGGCGGCGGTGAGCAGCGCCGGGGCGGCTGCGCCGGAGCCGTTGCCCTCGCGGGCGGCGGTGAGCAGCGTCGGGTCGGCTGCGCCGGGGCCGGGGCCGGGGCCGGGGCCGGTGCCGGTGGCGGTGGCGGTGGCGGTGGCGGTGGCGGTGAGCAGCGTCGGGCCGGCTGCGCCGAAGCCGGTGCCGGTGCCGGCGGCGGCGGCGGCGACCAGCGTCGGGGCGGCTGCGCCGGAGCCGGTGCCGGTGGCGGTGAGCAGCGTCGGGCCGGCTGCGCCGGAGCTTCCTGGGGCTCCGCCCCAGACCCCGCGCCTCAAACGCCGGCGAGGCTGAATTTGCCCGCCCCTGGGTTCATGGCTAGGCCGGAAGCAGCCGGTCGGGGGCGCGCCGCAAGGCTGGATCGGGTCGCCTTCGCGTAGACGGCAAGGCCGGGTCTGCCCGGCCGCGTGGGTACGGCGAGGCTGGGTTCGGCCGGGCCGGGGCGCGCCGCGGAGCGGGACTGGCCCGTCCCGGCGGGCGGGGACGGGGGCCGGGTGGGATCGGGTGGGGTCCGGGGTGGGGTGGGTCGGGGGGCGGGTCACGTCGGGTTGGTGGCCAGGCCGCTTTCCCAGGCCCAGGCGGCGATTTCGACGCGGTTGCGGGCGTCGAGTTTGGCCTGGACGTTGGCCAGGTGGGTTTTGACCGTGGACAGGGAGACGTAGAGCTCGGCGGCGATCTCGGCGTTGGTGAGGCCGCGCGCGAGGCAGCGTACGACTTCCCGCTCCCGCTCCGTGAGCGGTTCCGCGGGGCGGCGGGCCTGGGCGGCCGGGGTGCGGGGGGCCATTTCGCGCAGCAGCCGGACGGTGATGGCGGGCGAGACGAGCGAGTCGCCGACGGCGGCGGCGCGGACCGCTTCAACCAGCATGGCCGGGCTGGCGTCTTTCAGGAGGAAGCCGGACGCTCCCCCGTGGAGCGCCGCGTGGACGTATTCGTCGAGGTCGAAGGTGGTGACGATGACGATGCGCGGGATGTCCTGGCCGGAGAGCCGGCGGGTGACCTCGAGGCCGTCGAGCTTCGGCATGCGGATGTCGAGGAGCAGGACGTCGGGCCGGTGCTCGGCGACGGCCGCGAGGGCCGCTTCGCCGTCGACGACGTCGGCGACGACCTCGATGTCCGGCTGGCTCTCGAGGATCATCCTGAATCCGGTCCTGACCATCTCCTGGTCGTCCGCGATGACCACTCTGATCGCCATGCGCTGCCTGCCCCACTGTCGCCCGCTGCCGCCTCCGCTTCCTTCCCATGGGACCGGTGCGCGCGTCGGCCCGCAACCGCACACGGGTCCATCGGGCGGTACTGCTGCCGCCGACGATACGGATGTGCGGGGTGCGGGGCCTCGTCCTTCCGGCCGGTTTTCGCCGGGCCGGAAGGACGAGGGGGCGGTGCGGGTGCTACATGCCTGCCGCGGCGCTCTTGATCGCGGCGGCGAAGGTGGAGACCTCGGTGTAGACGCCGGGGTAGTCGGGCCGTGCGCAGCCCTCGCCCCAGCTGACTATGCCGACCTGGATCCAGGCGTTCGCGTTGTCGCGGCGGAACATGGGGCCGCCGGAGTCACCCTGGCAGGTGTCGACGCCGCCCTGGGCGTAGCCGGCGCAGATCTCCTCGCTGGGGACGAGGGAGCTGCCGTACGAGGCCTGGCAGCTGGCGTCGGAGACGAAGGGGACGGTGGCCTTCATCAGGTAGCGCTGCTGGCCGCCGCCTTCGCGGGTGGCGCCCCAGCCGGCGACGGTGAAGGTGCCGTTGTCGTACTGCTTGGTCTCGGCGATCTTGAGGGTGGGCAGGTTGATGGGCTTGGCGAGCTTGATGAGGGCCCAGTCCTTGCCGGTGCCGTTGTAGCCGGGGGCGCGCAGGACCTTGGTGGACTTGACCTTGATGGCGCTGGAGCTGTTGAGGTCGACGACTCCGGCGGTGGCGGTGATGGAGGTGTTGTTGCCGGAGGCGCCCACGCAGTGGGCGGCGGTGAGGACGATCTGCTGGGTGTAGAGGGCGCCGCCGCAGCCCATGGAGAGGCGGACCATGAAGGGGAATTCGCCCTGGGCGGCGCGGGTGCCGCCGACGACGGGGGCCGGGCCTGCGCTGGCGGTGCCGGGCTGGAGGCTGACGGCCGCGAGGGCGACGGCGCCGACGGCGACGGTGCGCTTCATGAACCGCACGAGGGTAGACACAGTCAACACACTGCCTTTCGTGGGGGGTTGGGCTGTGCGCGTCATTGGGTGAATGACGAGTCCATGACACATCCGATGTATGGCGGACATCAAGAACGTGTTTTCGGACAATTTCTCGCCCAGGGGGCGGCATGACGGAGAACAGCAGGCACAGCAGCCCGGTGGAGCACGGATTTCCGCACCTGGAGACGGTCCGCGCCTCGATCACGGCACTGTTCCGCCGGCTGGCCCCCGAAGGGATCCGGGCCTACGACACGAGCTTCGCCCCGGCGGACGCGGCCTTCGGCCGGGACGAGGACCTGCACCTGGGGGCCCACCGGGTGGCCTCCGCGATGGTGCGCGCCCTGCGGCTGCCCGACGCGCGCATGGTGGTCGCCTTCCGGCCGATGCGGGACGCGGCGACGGTGGAACTGGCCGCGGGACCCGAGTACTTCGTCGAGGTCAACGACCGCTTCCGGACACACCGCCGCGACCTGGCGGCCGCACTGGCCCACGAGGTGACCCACGTCCTGCTGCACCGCCTGGACCTGCGCCTGCCCACCACCGGGGAGAACGAGATCCTCACCGACACCGCCGCCGCCTTCCTCGGCGCCGGCTGGCTGCTGCTCGACGCCTACCGCGAGGACGCGCTCACCCACCAGAAGCTCGGCTACCTCACCCCGGAGGAGTTCGGCTACGTCCTGGCCCGGCGCGCGGACCTGTTCGGCGAGGACCCCGCCACCTGGTTCAGCAGTCCGCAGGCGTACGAGGCCTACGTGCGCGGCCGCGACCTGGCCGGGCGGGAGCGGCGCCGGCCCCCGCTGGCCGCCGCCTCCGCGCAGGCCCGGCGCCGGTACGCGAAGGCCCTGCGCACCGGGACTCCCCCGCCGGACGGGTCGGCGTACCGCTTCGAGCCCGGCGGGGCCGGGCCGCTGGTGAGCTTCCCGTGCCCGGTGTGCGGGCAGCGGCTGCGGCTGCCGGTGCGCGGGCCGCTCAGGGCTCGGTGCGGGCTGTGCCGCACGGTGCTGGAGTGCGTCACCTAGGGCCGGTACGGCGGGAGTTCACTGCCCTCCGGGGCGATTCACCTTGATCCGTCACGATTCACCGCCCGGCCACAAAAAGTTTCCTACCGGCCAGTAGACATGGAGGCGGATCTGGCCAACTCTGGTCGCGTCCATGCCAATTGCGACCACAGGAGCGCCCCCACATGCTCAGTACCCGCCGCACCCGCACGACCCGCACCGCCGCCGCCGGCGTGGCCGTCGCCGCCGCCGTCATGACCCTGCTGCCCGCCACCGCCGCCGAGGCGGCGCCGGCTCCGGCCGCCGCCACCGCATCGGTTTCGGCCTCGGCGCCCGGCGGCAACGCGGCCATCCTCGGCATCGACTACGCCACCTGGCAGCGGGACGTCGCCACCGTCATCGACGCGGTCCGCCCGACGATCGAGCGGCGCATCGCCGCCTCGCCCGCCGGCGAGAAGCCCGCGATCGTGCTCGACATCGACAACAGCTCGCTGGAGACGGACTTCCACTGGTTCTGGACCTTCCCGACCCCCGCGATCTCCAAGGTCCGCGAGCTGACCCGGTACGCAAACGAGCGCGGCGTGGCGATCTTCTTCGTCACCGCCCGGCCCGGGATCATCTACTCCCTCACCGAGCGGAACCTGAAGTCGGTCGGCTACCCGGTCTCGGGCCTGTACGTCCGTGACCTGCCCGACCTCTTCGACGAGGTCAGCACGTACAAGACCGGCAAGCGGGCCGAGATCGAGGGCCGCGGGTACACGATCATCGCGAACATCGGGAACAACCAGAGCGACCTGGTCGGCGGCCACGCCGAGCTCACCGTCAAGCTGCCGGACTACGGCGGCAAGCTGTCCTGACCCACCGCACGCGTACGGCCCCGGCGGGGCCGGTCGCGCAGCCGGGCCGGGCCGGTCGCGCCGGGCCGGTCGCGCCGGGCCGGTCGCGCCGGGCCGGTCGCGCCGGGCCGGTC
>NZ_JBHXNP010000095.1:0-38568 GCF_042719495.1 Streptomyces sp. NPDC058525 | reverse complement strand
GCCCGGTTACATTCCGAACCCGGAAGCTAAGCCTTTCAGCGCCGATGGTACTGCAGGGGGGACCCTGTGGGAGAGTAGGACGCCGCCGAACAATCTTTCAAAGGACCCTTGGTCCAGCGTTCAACGCTGGACCAAGGGTCCTTTTTGTTTTTCACCTCTTTACGCCGAAGCGCGGCCATGGGTTGGTTGCGCGAGAATGACTAGCGGTACCCCGAAGACAGGAGTCACACCCATGTCCAACTCTCCCGACGATCGTCCGGAGCGCGAGCCTCGGCGCAACGACGGCGGTGACAGGGGCGGCTACCGCGGGGGCCGTGACGACCGTGGTGGCGACCGTCCCCCGTTCCGTCGTGACGACCGTGGTGGCCGACCGGCCGGCGGTGGCGCCGGTGGCGGTGGCGGCTTCCGACGTGACGACCGTGGCGGTCGTCCCGCCTCCGGTGGTGGCGGCGGTTTCCGTCGTGACGACCGCGGTGGGGACCGTCCGAGCTACCCGCGTCGTGATGATGACCGCGGTGGGTTCCGTGGCGGTCGTGATGACCGTGGTGGCGACCGTCCGTCGTACCCGCGTCGTGACGACCGTGGTGACCGTCCGGCCGGTGGTGGCTTCCGCCGTGACGACCGTGGCGACCGTCCTTCCGGCGGTGGCGGCGGCGGTTTCCGTCGGGACAACGACCGCCCCAGCTTCCCGCGCCGTGACGACCGGGGTGGAGACCGTCCCCCGTTCCGTCGCGATGACCGCGGTGACCGTCCCTCGGGCGGTGGCGGCGGCTTCCGCCGTGACGACCGCGGCGGGGACCGTCCCAGCTACCCGCGTCGCGATGATGACCGCGGCGGGTTCCGCGGCGGTCGTGATGACCGTGGTGGGGACCGTCCGTCCTACCCGCGTCGCGACGACGACCGCGGTGGACGTCCCTCGTACCCGCGTCGTGATGATGACCGTGGTGGGTTCCGTGGTGGTCGTGATGACCGTGGTGGGGACCGTCCGTCCTACCCGCGTCGTGACGACCGTGGTGACCGTCCGGCCGGTGGCGGCTTCCGTCGCGATGACCGCGGGGACCGTCCGAGCTACCCGCGTCGTGATGACGACCGGGGCGGGCGTCCCTCGTACCCGCGTCGTGATGATGACCGTGGTGGGTTCCGCGGTGGCCGTGATGACCGTGGTGGGGACCGTCCGTCCTACCCGCGTCGTGACGACCGTGGTGACCGTCCGGCCGGTGGCGGCTTCCGCCGTGACGACCGCGGGGACCGTCCGAGCTACCCGCGTCGTGATGACGACCGGGGCGGGTTCCGCGGTGGCCGTGATGACCGTGGTGGCGACCGTCCGTCCTACCCGCGTCGCGATGACCGTGGTGGCGACCGTCCGGCCGGTGGCGGCTTCCGTCGCGACGACCGCGGCGACCGCCCGTCCTACCCCCGTCGTGACGACCGGGGCGGCGACCGTGGCGGGTTCCGTGGTGGCCGTGACGATCGCGGCGGTGACCGTGGTGGCTACCGTGGCCGCGATGACCGCGGTGGCGACCGCGACTACCGCGGGGACCGCGACCGGGACCCGGTCAAGCGGCTTCCGATCGACGAGGACGTCACCGGTCTCGAGATCGACGCCGACGTGCGCCAGGAGCTGCTGAGCCTGCCCAAGGGCCTGGCCGAGGAAGTCTCCAAGAACCTCGTCATGGTCGCGCGGCTGATCGACGAGGACCCCGAGCAGGCGTACGCGTACTCGCGCATCGCCCTGCGACTGGCCTCCCGCGTCGCCGCCGTCCGCGAGGCCGCCGGCTTCGCCGCGTACGCCACGCAGAAGTACAGCGAGGCGCTCGCGGAGTTCCGCGCCGCCAAGCGCATGACCGGTTCCGTCGAGCTGTGGCCCGTGATGGCCGACTGCGAGCGCGGCCTCGGCCGTCCGGAGCGGGCGCTGGCCATGGCCGGCGAGCCCGAGGTGCAGAAGCTGGACAAGGCCGGCCAGGTCGAGATGCGGCTGGTGGCCGCCGGTGCCCGGCGCGACCAGGGCCAGCTCGAGGCCGCCATCGTGACCCTGCAGAGCCCGGAGCTGGCCTCCAACGCCGTCCAGCCCTGGACCGCGCGCCTGCGGTACGCCTACGCCGACGCCCTGCTGGCGGCCGGCCGTGAGGACGAGGCGCGCGAGTGGTTCGCCAAGACCCTCGAGGCCGACAAGGACGGGGCCACCGACGCCTCCGACCGGCTCGCCGAGCTCGACGGTGTCGAGTTCGTCGACGCGTCGGCTGACCTCGCCGACGACCTGGTCGAGGACGAGGCGGACGACGAGGACGACGAGCAGGACCCGGCCGAGGTCGCCGCCGCCGAGCGGGCCTCCGACGTCGCCGAGTACTACGACGAGGACGACGAGGAGTACGAGCCGCTGGAGCAGTCCGAGGCCGACTTCGACGTCACCGACGAGATCGTGGTCGTCGAGGACGACGAGCGGGACGCGGGCCGCGACAAGGCCTGAGCGCCTTGAAGCGAAGTGCGGTGCGGTGAAGTGATGTGAAGAAGGGCGGTACCCCGAACGGGGTACCGCCCTTCCGCATGTCCGGGGTGGGTCAGTCCAGGCCGCGCAGCACCAGCCCGGTGGCCGGCTTCGGGCCGAAGGAGGTCGATTTGCGGGGCATGGTGACGCCCTGGCGGGCCAGGTCCCGTACGACTTCCTCGCGTACCGGGTGCATCAGGACCGCGGTGCCCCCGTGGCGCTCGGCCATCTCCACGGTGGCCCCCGCGTCGTGGATGTAGGTGATCTGGTCGGGCGCGTCCGGGATGCCCCACAGGGCGTCGAGCAGGGTCGCGTGCAGGACCGTGGCGTCCAGCCGGCGCCAGGCCTCGGGGCGGTCGCGGCGGACCGTGCGGTCGAGGAGGGCCAGGTCGGGGTCGGTGACCAGGTGGAAGCTGCCGTCGCCGGTGAGGAGGAAGGCGTTGCCGCGTTCCGCGGCGTCCGCGAGGACCTCCAGGGCCAGCGGGAGCGGCCCGTCGACCGGGCGGACCTGGAAGTGGCCGTGCAGGGCGGCGAGGGCGTCGCGGACCGGGAGGCGGCGCAGCATCCGGTGGATGGCGCGGACCTGGAGCGGGTAGCGGACGGTGTCCACGAGGAGGACCAGGCCGAAGTCCCAGGGGGTCGGGGAGCCGTGCTCCTCCTGGAGGCGCAGGTACGTCGCCCAGCGGTGGTGGCCGTCGGCGATGAGGGCCTGGCGGTGGCTGAGGTCGGTGGTGACGGTGGCCAGCTCGGCCGGGTCCGTGATGGCCCAGAGGCGGTGCTGGAAGCCGTCCTCGGTGGTCGTCGACAGCAGGGGAACGCGCCGCGCGGTCCGCTCGACGACCGCCGCCGCGCCCGCGCCGGGGTCGTCGCCCTGGTAGGTGAGGAGGAGCGGTTCGAGATTGGCCGACGTGGCCCGCATCAGACCGGCCCGGTCGGTGACCACGTCGGGCATGACGTCCTCGTGGGGCAGGACGATGCCGGCGTCGGCGGTGGACAGGGCGAGGGCGCCGATGATGCCGCGCTGGAGCAGGCCGGCCCGGCGCTGTTCGTAGACGTAGAGCGCGGGCTCGGGGTCGGCGCTGAGGATGCCCTCGGCCAGCCAGTCGTGCAGGGTGCGTGCGGCCTGCTCGTTGCGCGCGGCGGGGGTGCCGGCCTGCGGAAGGATCAGCCGGACGATGTTGTGCGGGTCGGCGGACTCGAGGTGGTCGACTCCGTCGGGGCGCACGACCACGTCGTACGGCGGTGACGTGACGGCGGCGAGGCTGCCGACACGCTCCGGGACATAGCGCAGGCCGTGGAACGGGATCAGGCGCAGCCCTCGGTCCGCGGTACCAGATGTGGTCATTGGTGCATGGTAAGACCCGTCTCGGGATGCGGGATGATCGGGGGAGTTCGGATCCGGACAAGATCGGTCGTGCGAAACGTATGAGGAGCGGACAGATGACCCGGCAGAGCAGGACCAGCCCCGCGTCGAGCGAGCGGAGCCTCCACCAGGCTTACGACACGGCTCTGCTGGACCTCGACGGAGTGGTCTACGCGGGCGGGGAGGCCATCGCGTACGCGGTCGAGTCCCTCGCCGCGGCGCGGTCCGACGGGATGCACCTCGCGTACGTCACGAACAACGCGCTGCGCACTCCGGACGCCGTCGCCGAGCACCTGGGCGAGCTGGGCATCCCGACCGAGGCGGGCGAGGTGATCACCTCGGCGCAGGCGGTGGCCCGGCTGATCGCGGAGCAGGTGGCTCCGGGGTCCAAGGTGCTGGTGATCGGCGGGGAGGGGCTGCGGGTCGCGCTGCGCGAGCGCGGGCTGGTGCCGGTGGACTCGGCCGAGGAGGAGGGGCTCGCGGCGGTCGTCCAGGGGTACGGGGGCCCGGACCTGGCGTGGGGGCGGTTCGCGGAGGCCTCGTACGCGATCAACCGGGGGGTGCCGTGGTACGCCTCCAACACCGACCTGACGATTCCTGGGGCGCGGGGGATCGCGCCGGGCAACGGGGCCGCGGTGGAGGTCGTACGGATCGCGACGGGCGCCGAGCCGCAGGTGGCGGGCAAGCCGCTGCCCCCGATGCACCGGGAGACGGTGCTGCGGACCGGGGCGAAGCGGCCGCTGGTGGTCGGGGACCGGCTGGACACCGACATCGAGGGCGCCTTCAACGGTGAGGTGGACTCGCTGCTGGTGCTGACCGGGGTGACGGACGCGAAGCAGCTGGTGCGGGCCGAGCCCAGGCACCGGCCGACGTACGTGGACCGGGACCTGCGGGGGCTGCTGACCGGGCAGCCCGAGGTGGCGGCGGACGGGGCGGGGTTCCGCTGCGGGGGATGGACCGCGGTCGCGCGGGACGGCGTACTGGAACTGCGCGGCGAGGACGCGGATCCGGTCGACGGGCTGCGGGCGCTGTGCGCGGCGGCCTGGACGGCGGCCGGGGACGGGGTCTGCGGGCTGGACGCGGAGAAAGCGCTGGCCCGGCTGGGTCTGTAGGCCGTTCGGGTGCGCCGTGCAGGGTGCAGGGTAGGTTAGCCTAACCTGTGTGTTGGTCGAGAGTCCCGAAAGTCCCCCCGAACAGAGCGCGGCGCCGGTCGCCGCCGCACGTTCACGCCACGGCGCGCGTGCCGCCGGTCTGCTGGGCGCCCTCGTGGTGCTCGCGCTGATCGTGGTGGTGAGCATCGCCGTCGGCGCGAAGCAGATGCCCCTCGACGAGGTCTGGCACGGCCTGTTCGACTATTCGGGGACCCCCTCCGACGTGGTGGTGCGCGACCTGCGGGTGCCGCGCACCCTGCTCGGGGTGCTGGTCGGGCTCGGCCTCGGCCTGTCCGGTGCGGTCATGCAGGCCCTGACGCGCAATCCGCTGGCGGAGCCCGGCATCCTCGGCGTCAACGCCGGAGCCGCGGCCGCCGTCGTCTCCGCGATCAGCTTCCTGGGCGCGAGCTCCCTGAGCGAGTTCGTGTGGTGGGCCTTCCTCGGCGCCGCCGTCGTCTCCGTCGTCGTCTACGTCCTCGGCGGCAGCCGCAGCGCGACCCCGGTGCGCCTGGCGCTGGCGGGTACGGCGGCCAGCGCGGCCCTGGTCGGCTACATCAACGCCGTGCAGCTGATGGACAGCAAGGCGCTGGACAAGCTGCGCTTCTGGACGGTCGGCTCGCTGGCCTCCGCCAACATGGACACCGTCCGCCAGGTCGCCCCCTTCCTGCTGGTCGGCGCGGTGCTCGCGCTGTCGCTGGGCCGGCCGCTCAACGCGATGGCCATGGGCGACGACACGGCCCGGTCGCTCGGCGCGAACCTGACGCGGACCCGGATCGGCGCGATGCTCGCCATCACCCTGCTGTGCGGTGCGGCCACCGCCGCCTGCGGGCCCATCGTCTTCATCGGGCTGATGATCCCGCACCTGGTGCGGGCGTTCACCGGACCCGACATGCGCTGGGTGCTCGCGTACTCGGCCGTCCTGTCGCCCGTGCTGCTGCTCGGCGCCGACGTGGTCGGCAGGATCGTGACCCGGCCCGCCGAACTCCAGGTCGGCATCGTCACCGCCCTCATCGGCGGCCCCGTCTTCATCTACCTGGTTCGGCGCAAGAGGATGGCCCAGCTGTGACCGCGACCGCCCCATCACGTCCCGTGCGGCTTCCGGGAGGGATCTCGCTGCGGATCGAGCGGCGCGCCCTGGCCGTCGGCGGGCTGCTCGTCCTCGCCGCGTTCGTCATGGCCGTCCTGCTGGTCGGCACCGGCGATTTCGACATCGCGCCGTGGGACGTCGTACAGACCCTGCTGGGCAACGGCACCCCTGCCAACGACTTCATCGTCAACGAGCTGCGTCTGCCGCGGGTGCTGGTCGCCCTGCTGGTCGGCGCCGCGCTGGGGATGGCCGGAGCCGTCTTCCAGTCGGTGACCCGCAATCCGCTCGGCTCGCCGGACCTGCTCGGCTTCTCGTACGGCTCCGCGGCCGGCGCCCTCGCCGTCATCATCCTGCTGAAGGGCTCCGCGACCGAGGTCGCCGTCGGTGCGCTGCTCGGCGGGCTGCTGGCCGGCGCGGGGGTGTACCTGCTGGCCTACAAGCGGGGCATCCACGGCTACCGGCTCGTTCTGGTGGGCATCGGCGCCTCCGCGATGCTGGTGGCCGTCATCCAGTACCTGATCACCAAGGCCCAGCTGGTGGAGGCCTCCCGGGCGATGGTCTGGCTGACGGGCTCGCTGGCGGGCCGGGACTGGGCGCAGGTGTGGCCGCTGCTGGTGACCTGCGCGGTGCTGTTCCCGCTGGTGCTGGGGCAGAGCAGGGCCCTGCGGATGATCGAGATGGGCGACGACGCCGCGTACGCGGTGGGGGTGCGGGTGGAGCGCACGCGGATGCTGCTGATGCTGGCCGCGATCCTGCTGACCACCGCGGCGAGCGCCGCCGCGGGGCCGATCAGCTTCGTCGCGCTGGCCGCGCCGCAGCTGGCGCGTCGGCTGACCCGCTCGCCCGGCGCCAATCTGCTGACCGCGGCCCTCATGGGCTCGGTCGTGCTGCTGCTTTCGGACTGGGCCTCGCAGCGGGCCTTCGGCGCGGACCAGCTGCCGGTGGGCGTGGTGACCGGGCTGGTCGGCGGTGTCTATCTGCTCTGGCTGCTCGTCACCGAGCGCAAGGCAGGACGTATATGAACCTCAGGAGTACCCAAGTGCAGCGGCTGACCGCGGAGAACGTGACCCTCGGCTACGACCAGCGGGTCATCGCCGAGAACCTGTCGGTGGAGATACCCGACCACTCCTTCACGGTGATCGTCGGCCCCAACGCCTGCGGCAAGTCCACGCTGCTGCGGGCCCTGTCGCGGATGCTGAAGCCGTCCGCCGGGCGGGTGCTGCTCGACGGGCAGGCCATCGGGTCGATGCCGGCCAAGAAGGTCGCCAAGACGCTCGGCCTGCTCCCGCAGTCCTCGATCGCGCCGGACGGCATCACGGTCGCCGACCTGGTCTCGCGCGGGCGGTACCCGCACCAGGGGCTGCTGCGCCAGTGGTCGCCGGAGGACGAGCGGATCGTCGCGGAGTCGATGGCCTCGACCGGGGTCGCCGAGCTCGCCGACCGGGCCGTGGACGAGCTGTCGGGCGGTCAGCGGCAGCGGGTGTGGATCGCGATGGCGCTGGCGCAGCAGACCCCGCTGCTGCTGCTCGACGAGCCGACGACGTACCTGGACATCCAGCACCAGATCGACGTGCTCGACCTGTGCGCGGAGCTGCACGAGACGCAGGGGCGGACGCTGGTGGCGGTGCTGCACGACCTGAACCACGCGGCCCGGTACGCGACGCACCTGATCGCGATGCGGGACGGTGAGGTCGTGGCGGAGGGGCCGCCGGGGGCGGTGGTCACCGCAGAGTTGGTGGAGCGGGTGTTCGGGCTGCGGTGTCAGGTGATCCCCGACCCGGAGACGGGGACGCCGCTGGTGATTCCGGCGGCGCGCAAGTCCCGTGCGGGGGCCGGGGCGGTGTAGCGGGGCGGGCGGGGCTCAAGATCGGGGCTCGGCCCCGGGCCCCGCGCCTCAATCGCCGGCGGGGCTGGATGTGGTGCGGCTCGGTTGTCCGGTGCGGGTCAAGGATGAGGGGCCCGGCGGGGCCGGATCCTGCCTAGAGCAGGCTTTTCAGGCGGAGGAGGTCGCGGAAGCCGGCTTCCAGTTTGACGCGGCCCGAGGCCCAGGCCTTGGCGAACTTGAGGTCGCCCGCCACCAGTGCCACCAGGTCGTCGCCGGCCATCGCCAGCCTGATCTCGGACTTCGTCGCGGGCGGGCCCGCCGTGAGCGTGTCCACCCGGATCCGGCCGTCGTCGAGGCGGCCGGTGAAGGTCTGGTCGAGGTCCGTGATGTGGCAGCTGAGCGAGCGGTCGAGCGCGGCGGCGCCGCGCACGCCGCCGTCCGCCCCGGCCAGGTTGTCGGAGAGTCGGTCGAGTGCGTCTCGGCACTCCTGAATCGTAGCCATCGTGATCACGACCGTACCGCAGAGCCGTTGCGTGGTCGCGGGGCGCTTCGGGGTAGCGTCGGGGCATGACCGACGAAGCTGCCGAGCCCACGGCCGAGTCCGCCGCCGGGCCCGCGGCGCTGGGCATCGTACGCACGCCCACCGGGCACGACGCCGTGGACGCGCACCTGGCGCGGCTGGCGGACGCCGACCACCTCGCGGCCGACGGACACCTCCCGGTGTACGAGGATGTCCACCGGGGGCTGCGCGAGGCGCTGAGCGCGCTGGACGCACCGCCCGTCCCCGGACCGCACGAAAACAGGAGCTGAACCGAACGTGGCAGGAGTGGCACGCCGCCGCCTGGACGCCGAACTCGTACGCCGCAGCATGGCCCGCTCGCGCGAGCACGCCGCGCAGCTGATCGCCGCGGGCCGGGTGACCGTGGGCGGCACCACCGCGACCAAGGCCGCCACCCAGGTCGAGACGAGCGCGGCGCTGGTCGTCCTGAAGGACGAGAGCGATCCCGACTACGTCTCGCGGGGCGGCCACAAACTCGCGGGCGCGCTCGCGGCCTTCCGGCCGCAGGGGCTGCGCGTCGAGGGCCGGCGGGCGCTGGACGCCGGGGCCTCCACGGGCGGGTTCACCGACGTGCTGCTGCGCGCGGGCGTCGCCCACGTGGTGGCCGTCGACGTCGGCTACGGGCAGCTCGCCTGGTCCCTGCAGAGCGACGACCGGGTCACGGTCAAGGACCGTACGAACGTCCGTGAACTCACGGTGGAGCTGATCGACGGGATTCCGGCCGACCTCGTCGTCGGCGACCTGTCCTTCATCTCGATCGGGCTGGTGCTGCCCGCGCTCGTACGGTGCTGCGCGCCGGACGCGGACCTGGTGCTGATGGTCAAGCCGCAGTTCGAGGTGGGCAAGGACCGGCTGGGCAGCGGCGGCGTGGTGCGCAGTCCCGAGCTGCGGGCCGAGGCGGTGCGCGAGGTGGCGGCGCAGGCGGCGAAGCTGGGGCTGGGGGTCCTCGGGGTGACGGCGAGTCCGCTGCCGGGGCCGTCGGGGAACGTCGAGTACTTTCTGTGGCTGCGGGCGGGGGCACCGGCACTCGACCCGGCGGATGTTGACCGTGCAGTGGCGGAGGGGCCGCAGTGACAGATTCAGCGGGTTCTGGTTCAGGTTCGGGTTCGGCTTCGGCGACGGGGCGGACCGTCTTCCTGCTCGCGCACACCGGACGGCCGGCGGCCATCCGCAGCGCCGAGCTGGTGGTGAAGGGGCTGCTGCGCTCCGGGCTGGGCGTACGGGTCTTCGCGCACGAGGCGGCCGACCTGCCGCTGCCGCCCGAGGTGGAGCTGGTCACCGAGTCCACCCCGGGCGTGCTCGACGGCTGTGAGCTGCTCGTGGTGCTGGGCGGTGACGGGACCCTGCTGCGGGGCGCGGAGCTGGCGCGTGCCTCGGGGGTGCCGATGCTGGGCGTCAACCTGGGGCGGGTGGGGTTCCTCGCCGAGGCGGAGCGCGACGACCTGGACAAGGTCGTCGACCGGGTGGTGACGCGCGAGTACGAGGTCGAGGAGCGGATGACGCTCGATGTGACCGTGCGCACGAACGGGGACGTGGTCCACGAGGACTGGGCGCTGAACGAGGCCGCGGTCCAGAAGGTCTCGCCGGAGCGGATGCTCGAGGTGGTCCTGGAGATCGACGGGCGTCCGGTGACCGGCTTCGGCTGTGACGGGATCGTCTGCGCGACCCCGACCGGTTCGACGGCGTACGCCTTCTCGGCGGGCGGGCCGGTGGTCTGGCCGGAGGTGGAGGCGCTGCTGATGGTGCCGATCAGCGCGCACGCGCTGTTCGCGAAGCCGCTGGTGACCTCGCCGGACTCGGTGCTGGCGGTCGAGGTGCAGAACGGTACCCCGCACGGGGTGCTGTGGTGCGACGGCCGCCGGATGCTGGACCTGCCGTCGGGGGCCCGGGTGGAGGTCCGGCGGGGTGCGGTGCCGGTGCGGCTCGCCCGGCTGCACCACGCCTCGTTCACGGACCGGCTCGTCGCGAAGTTCGCGCTGCCGGTGTCGGGGTGGCGCGGGGCGCCGCACTGAGCCGGTCACGGTTCGACCGCCCGCCCGCCTAAATAGCACGTTCGTTCGGAGAACTTCGAGCGGGTGAGGTCACATGGCACCGGTGAAACCTCGGTATCGTCGTCCCGTGCTTGAGGAGATGCGGATACGGTCGCTCGGGGTCATCGACGACGCGGTGGTCGAGCTGTCGCCCGGTTTCACCGCGGTGACCGGCGAGACCGGCGCGGGCAAGACGATGGTCGTCACCAGCCTCGGGCTGCTGCTCGGCGGTCGCGCCGACCCGGCCCTGGTACGGATCGGGGCCAAGGCCGCGGTCGTCGAGGGCCGCATCGTCATGCGCCCGGACGCGCCCGCCGCCGTACGCGCCGAGGAAGCCGGGGCCGAGCTCGACGACGGCGCCCTGCTGATCAGCCGGACCGTCTCCGCCGAGGGCCGCTCGCGCGCCCACGTCGGCGGCCGCTCCGTGCCCGTCGGCCTGCTCGGCGAGCTCGCCGACGACCTGGTCGCCGTACACGGGCAGACCGACCAGCAGGGCCTGCTGCGGCCCGCCCGGCAGCGGCAGGCGCTCGACCGGTACGCCGGGGACGCCGTCGCCGTCCCGCTGGAGAAGTACGGCTCGGCCTACCGGCGGCTGCGCGCGGTCGCCGTCGAGCTCGAGGAGATCACCACCCGGGCCCGGGAACGCGCCCAGGAGGCCGATCTGCTGCGCTTCGGGCTGGACGAGATCGCCGCCGTGCAGCCGGTCGCGGGCGAGGACGCCGAACTGGCGGCGGAGGCCGAGCGGCTCGGGCACGCCGAATCGCTGTCCTCGGCCGCCCAGCTGGCGCACGCCGCGCTGGCCGGCAACCCGGAGGACCCGGAGGGCATCGACGCCAACACCCTCGTCGCGGGCGCCCACCGGGCCCTGGAGTCCGTACGTTCGCACGACCCGGCCCTCGGCGCGCTCGCCGAGCGGATCGGCGAACTGGGCATCCTGCTGGCCGACGTGGCCGGGGAGCTGGCCGGCTACGCCGACGACCTGGACGCCGATCCGCTGCGGCTGGCCGCGGTGGAGGAGCGCCGGGCGGCCCTGATCCAGCTGACCCGCAAGTACGGCTCCGAAGGCACCGTGGACGCGGTGCTGGAATGGGCCGAGCGGGGCTCCGCACGGCTGCTGGAGCTGGACGGCGACGACGAGCGGATCACCGAGCTGACCGCAGAGCGGGACGGGCTGCGGTCCGAACTGTCGGCCCTTGCACAGGGGCTGACGGACGCGCGCGTGGAGGCGGCGACCCGGTTCGCCTCGGCCGTGACGGAGGAGCTGGCCTCGCTGGCGATGCCGCACGCCCGGGTGACCATCGACGTCCGGCAGACCGAGGACCCCGAAGGAGTGGACGTGGACGGCCGCCCGGTCGCCTACGGCCCCTCCGGCGCGGACGAGGTCGAGCTGCTGCTGGCCCCGCACCCCGGGGCCCAGCCGCGGCCGATCGCCAAGGGCGCCTCCGGCGGTGAGCTCTCCCGGGTGATGCTGGCCGTGGAGGTCGTCTTCGCGGGCTCCGACCCGGTGCCCACCTACCTCTTCGACGAGGTCGACGCGGGTGTCGGCGGCAAGGCCGCGGTCGAGGTGGGCCGGCGGCTGGCGAAGCTCGCCAAGTCGGCCCAGGTGGTCGTCGTCACGCACCTGCCGCAGGTGGCCGCCTTCGCGGACCGGCAGCTGCTCGTCGAGAAGACCAACGACGGATCGGTCACCAGGAGCGGTGTCACCGTCCTGGAGGGCGAGGACCGGATCCGCGAGCTGTCGCGCATGCTGGCGGGCCACGAGGACTCCGTCTCGGCCCGTGCGCACGCCGAGGAACTCCTCGCGGCGGCGCGGGCGGACGGCGGCCGGGGTTGACGCGGCACTAGCCCGTGTGGGTGAGGCTGGGGGGTGTCCGGCGGTATCTCTCACGGGATCCGCACCCGTATGGTCCCGGAACGCGCGTGCGGACTGGCATCCTGGGCGACGTCTCTGACTCCCTCACCCTGGAGCTTCGGCCCGTGAGCAGCTCCCCGGTCTCCCCGTCCGCCCCGGCACAGCCCTACGGGCGGCCGCCGCTGCGTACCGTCCAAGTGCTCGGCGGCGGTGCGGGCGCGGGCAGCAGCGCGCACGTGCGGTCGCTCGCGACCGGGCTCGCCGCGCGCGGGGTACGGGTCACGGTGTGCGCGCCCGTCGAGGCGGAGGGCGAGTACGACTTCACCGGCGCCGGCGCGCAGTTCTCGCCCGACGCGGTGAACGCGCTGCGGGCCGCCTGCGCCGGGGCCGACGTCGTGCACGCGCACGGGGTGCGGGCCGGGATGCGGGCCGCGCTGGCCCTGCGGGGGCGGCGGGTGCCGCTGGTCGTGAGCTGGCACGGAGACGGCCCGGCCGCCGCCGGTGCGGCCGGGGCCGCGCTCGGGCGGCTGAGCCGGATCCTGGAACGGCACGTGGCGCGGGCCGCGGCGGTCGTGCTCGGCGCCTCCTCGGACCTGGTGGACCGGGCCCGGCTGCGGGGTGCGCGGGACGCGCGGCTGGCCCCGGTGGCCGTGCCGGCGGCCGCGCCGGGCGCGGATCCCGGGAAGGTGCGGGCGGAACTGGGCGCGGTGGGACGGCCGTTGCTGATCGCGGTCGGGAGCCTGGTGGCGCACCGCGGGTACTCCGTCCTGCTCGACGCGGCCCGGGAGTGGCGGACGCTGGACCCGCTGCCCCTGCTGGTGATCGCGGGGGAGGGGCCGCTGCGGACGGAACTGGCCCGGCGGATCGTGGAAGAAGGGCTTCCGGTACGGCTGCTGGGCCGGCGCCGGGACGCGGCGCAGCTGCTCGCGGCGGCGGACCTGGCGGTGCTGCCCAGCCGCTGGGAGGAACGGGCCCTGCTGGCGCAGGAGGCGCTGCGGGTGGGGGTGCCGCTGGTGGCCACGGCGGTGGGGGGAGTACCGGAGCTGGTGGGGGCGGGCGCGGTGCTGGTCCCGCCGGGGGACGCGGGGGCCTTCGCCGCGGCCGTGACCGGGCTGCTGGCGGATGCGGGGCGCCGGGCCGAGCTGGTCGCCGCGGGGCGGGCGCAGGCCGCGACGTGGCCGTCCGAGGACGACACGGTCGCGCAGGTCCTGTCCGTCTACGACGAGCTGATGGAACGAGCCCGCCGGTAGTCCGCCCGCCGCGCCGGCGCTGGGGCTCCGCCCCAGGGCTGAAATTGCCCCGTGGGCAATCCAGCCGCACCAGGCGGGCGGCAACAGCCACATCCAGCCCCGCCGGCGATTGAGGCGCGGGCGCGGAGCGCCGTACGGGGTCCGGGGCGGAGCCCCGGGGAACGGTGGAAGGGCGGGTAGGGGACCAGCCCCGCAGGGCCCACCCGGCCAGGCCCGGCCTTCGGCGGACGAGTCCGGCGCAGCGGCGCGAAGCCGGAGGCGCCCCGGCGCCGAGTGGTGCGAGCGGCGCGTCAGGAAGGCGACGGGGCGTGGCGGCGGGCCCGGAGGGCCAGGCTGAGGGCGAGGACCGTTTCGGGGTCGTCCAGGTCGGTGCCCAGGAGCTCCGAGATGCGGGCCAGCCGGTTGTACAGGGTCTGGCGGTTGAGATGGAGCTCGCGGGCCGTCTCCGCCTTGCGGCCCGCGTGCGCCAGGTACGTCTCCAGCGTGGGCAGCAGCGGCGGCCGCGAGGTCGCGTCGTGGGTGCGCAGCGGCCCGATCGCACGGTCCACGAACGCCGCCAGGTCGGGATGCTCGCGCAGCCGCCACAGCAGCAGGTCGATGTCGAGGCGCCGGGCGTCGTACCAGGGCCGGGCCGGCAGCCCGTGGGCCGCCGTCGCGGTCTCCGCCGCGTGCCGCAGGCCCGCCGAGGCCGCCGCCCAGCCGCCCGCGACCCCAACGACCACGGCCGGCGGGGCCGAGGCCCGGTCCAGGCCCGCTCGTTCCACGCCCGCCCGCAGCGCCGCCGCCACCCGGTCGGCCACCGCCGTGCGCTCCGACTCCGCGCGCAGCGAGACCAGCAGCGGCACCCGCCCCTCCACCGGGCGCACTCCCAGCAGCACCGGGACCCCGACCGACGACAGCTCCTCCAGGACCGCGCGGGCCAGGACGGCCCAGTTCCCGGACGGGCCGAGGTCCGTCGACAGGCGCATCACGATCGGCAGCAGCGGTCCCGCGCCGGGCCGGAAGCCCAGGACGCGGGCCTGCGCGGGGGCGTCCTCGGCCGTGATGCGGCCCTCGGCGAGGTCCGTCAGGAAGTCGCCGCGGCCGCGCGCCGCCAGTTCGTCCTCCTGCCGCGCCTGCATGAGCACGACGGCCAGGACCCCCGCCGTGCGCTCCGCCGCCATCCGGTGCACCGGCAGCAGCGGCGCCGAGACGCCGACCAGCACGACCCGGGCCCGGACCGAGCCCGTGCCGTGGCCACCGCCGGGTACGTCGATCACCACCGTGTTCGCCGACGGTTCGGCCTCGCGCTGGCCCCGCAGGCCCTCCCACACCTGGAGCGGGTCGGCGCCCGCGTCACCGCCCGAGCTGCCGGCCGCGTACAGCAGCTGCCCGTCCGGCGTCTCCAGGAAGACCGGGTTGCCCGTGAAGTCGGCCACGATCCGCAGCACCTGGGGGATGCCACCGCCGCCCAGGAGGGCCTCCGTACATCGCCGGTGCACCTCCTCGGCCCGCTGGAGCAGCGCGTAGTGGTGGTTGACGATCTCGGTGTGGACCTCTTCGGTGACGGTGACGAAGGGGACCTCGCGGTGGAGCTGGACGAGCGGGAGGCCCGCCGCGCGGGCCGTCTCCACGAGGGTCGCCGGGAGCCGGGTGAACCGCGGGCCCAGCTCGACCACCAGCGCGGCGATCCCCCGGTCCGCGAGGCGGCGTACGAAGGCACGCTGCTCGGCGGGCCGGGTGCCGAGGCCCAGACCCGTGGTCAGCAGCAGCTCGCCGCCCTTGAGCAGCGAGGCGATGTTCGGGACCTCGCCCGCGTGCACCCAGCGGACGGTCCGGCCCAGCCGGTCGGCGCAGGCCACCACCTCCGGGAGCCCGCTGCGCAGCCCCGGCAGTTCCAGTGCCCGCTGAACCGTGATTCCGCCTTGATCGTCCATATCGCGGGACGGTACCGGCCGTCCTGTTCCGAGCGCATCACCCGCCGGTCACGAAAGCGTCAGGCGGGCCGGATGTTGTGGTTGAAGCGGAAGACGTTGTCGGGGTCGTACTCCCGTTTGACCTGCCCCAGCCGCCGCATGTTGTCCGCGCCGAGCCCCGAGACGACCCGGTCCGAGCCCTCGTCGCCGAGGAAGTTCAGGTACACGGCGCCCGTGCTCCACGGCTCGACGTCCGCGCGGACGTCCTTGACCCACTGGCGGCACCGCTCGTCGTCGGCCGTGTCCTCCCAGATCCCGAACGGGTGCACCGCCCAGGCCGAGTCCCGGTAGGGCACCGGGTAGTCGGCCGGGCCCGAGGCGATCGCGCCGCCCTGCGGGAACAGGATGTGCTGGGTCCCGGTCGGCACCGGCATCGAGGCGGCCCGCGCGCAGAACACGTCGACGAACGCGTCCGGCGCACCGGTCAGGTACTCCGCCGACCAGTAGTTCCGCAGCCCCGGCGGGTCGTCGATCATGCACTGCAGATCGGCGTACGGGATCGTGGTGACCATCGCCGCCTCGTGCGGCAGCGCCAGCAGCGGGCCGGCCAGCTCGCGCAAGGGGTCCTCCGGGCCCGCGTACGTGACCAGCGCCGCGCAGATCAGCCGTCCGGCCAGATGGGGCGGTACGAAATCGTCGTCGGGCGGGCCGGTCAGGTAGATCACGCCGCCGCTCGCCTCCGCCGGGCCGCCTTCGATGACGTCCCGGTAGGTCCGCACCACCTCGGGCCCGTACTCCGGCAGGTACAGCAGGAACGCGATCGACATGGCGGGCAGGTCGTGCAGGCGCAGGGTGAGCGCGGTGGCCACGCCGAAGTTCCCGCCGCCGCCGTGCAGGGCCCAGAACAGCTCCGGGTGCTCCTCCGCGGTGGTCTCCACGACCGTGCCGTCGGCCGTCACCAGTTCCACGCCCAGCAGGTTGTCCACGGCCAGCCCGCAGGTGCGGTCCAGCCAGCCGCTGCCGCCGCCCAGGACGAAGCCGCCCACGCCGGTGGTGGAGGCCCGGCCGCCGGTGGTGGCCAGTGCGTAGGGGGCGCAGGCCCGGTCCAGGTGGCTCATGGTGGCCCCGCCCTCGACCCGTACGGCGCGGGCCCCCGGGTGGACGGTGACCCCGTGCATCCGCCGCAGGTCCACCACCAGGGCGCCGTCGCCGAGGGCGGAGCCGGAGACGCTGTGGCCGCCGCCGCGCACCGCGATCTTCAGGTCGAGATCGCGGGCGAACCGTACGGCGGTCACCACGTCGGCCGGGCTCGTGCACTGGGCGATGACGGCGGGCCTGCGGTCGATCATCGAGTTGAAGACGGTCCGGGCCTCGTCGTAGCCCGGGTCGTCCGGGGCGAAGACGTCGCCGGCCAGATCCTCGCGGAGCAAGGCGAGCGCCGTGCCCGCCTTCGACAGGGGCGCCATGGCCTCCCCCTTCCGAGAAGGGCGTAGGACCCTTCCAGAGTAGGCGGAGGCGATCACCGGGGCGCGGCAGGAGGACCAAGGGGCGCCGGAGATCCGAGCCCGCTGGGCGCCGCCTCCCCCGTACGACCCGTCCGGGGGATCCGAGCCCCCCGGGCGCCGCCTCCCCCGTACGACCCGCCCGCGGCTAGCCCCCGTAGGCCCCGCTCGCGGTCAGCCGCAGTGCCGTGTCGATCAGCGGAACGTGGCTGAAGGCCTGCGGGAAGTTCCCGACCTGGCGCTGGAGCCGCGGGTCCCACTCCTCCGCCAGCAGCCCGAGGTCGTTGCGCAGGGACAGCAGCCTCTCGAACAGCCGGCGGGCCTCGTCCACCCGCCCGATCATCGCCAGGTCGTCCGCCATCCAGAACGAGCACGCGAGGAAGGCCCCCTCGTCGCCCTCCAGGCCGTCCACACCGGCCTCCTCGCCCGCCGTCGGGTAGCGCAGGATGAACCCGTCGGGCGTGGACAGCTCGCGCTGGATCGCCTCGATGGTGCCGATGACCCGCTTGTCGTCCGGCGGCAGGAAGCCCATCTGCGGGATCAGCAGCAGGGAGGCGTCCAGCTCCTTCGACCCGTACGACTGGGTGAAGGTGTTGCGCTCCTTGTCGTAGCCCTTCTCGCACACGTCCTGGTGGATCTCGTCGCGCAGCTCGCGCCAGCGCTCCAGCGGCCCGTCCGCGTCCCCGCTCTCGATCAGCTTGATCGTGCGGTCCACGGCCACCCAGGCCATCACCTTCGAGTGGACGAAGTGCCGGCGCGGGCCGCGCACCTCCCAGATGCCCTCGTCGGGCTGGTCCCAGTGGGTCTCCAGGTAGCGGATCAGCTTGAGCTGGAGCAGCGAGGCGTAGTCGCTGCGGGCGAGGCCGGTCATGTGGCCCAGGTGCAGGGCCTCGGTGACCTCGCCGTAGACGTCGAGTTGGAGCTGGCCCGCAGCGCCGTTGCCGACGCGGACCGGGCGCGAGTTCTCGTAGCCAGGCAGCCAGTCCAGCTCGGTCTCGCCGAGCTCCCGCTCGCCCGCGATCCCGTACATGATCTGGAGGTTCTCCGGGTCGCCGGCGACCGCGCGCAGCAGCCACTCGCGCCAGGCGCGGGCCTCCTCGCGGTAGCCGGTGCGCAGCAGCGAGGACAGGGTGATGGCGGCGTCGCGCAGCCAGGTGTAGCGGTAGTCCCAGTTGCGGACCCCGCCGATCTCCTCGGGCAGGGAGGTGGTCGGCGCGGCGACGATGCCGCCGGTGGGGCCGTACGTGAGGGCCTTGAGGGTGATCAGGGAGCGGACCACCGCCTCCCGGTAGGGCCCGTGGTAGGTGCACTGCTCGACCCACTCGCGCCAGAACTCGGTGGTGGAGTCGAGGGCCGCCTCGGCGTCGGGGGACTCCGGCGCGCCGCGGTGCGAGGGCTGCCAGCTGATGCTGAAGGCCATCCGGTCGCCGGGGCCGACGGTGAAGTCGGAGTAGGTCGTCAGGTCCTTGCCGTACGTCTGCGCCTCGGTGTCCAGCCAGACCGAGTCGGGTCCGGCGACGGCTACCGTGCGCCCGTCGACCTTGTGCACCCAGGGCACGACCCGCCCGTAGCTGAAGCGCATGCGCAGTGCCGAACGCATCGGAACGCGCCCGCTGACGCCCTCGACGATCCGGATCAGCTGGGGGGCGTGGCCCTCGCGGGGCGGCATGAAGTCGATCACGCGGACGGTGCCGCGCGGCGTGTCCCACTCCGACTCCAGGACCAGCGAGTCACCGCGGTAGCGGCGCCGGGTGGCCCTCGGCGGTTCGTTGTCGGGAGGGAAGGCAGGGCCGATCCGCCAGAATCCGTGATCCTCGGTGCCGAGAATGCTCGCGAACACGGCATGGGAGTCGAAACGTGGCAGACACAACCAGTCCACTGCCCCGTCCCGGCAGACCAACGCGGCGGTCTGCATGTCCCCGATCAGTGCGTAATCCTCGATGCGCCCGGACACGTTGCATCTCCAGTCGAACGGCCACGTCCGCCCCGAAGGGCGCTTGCATTGCGCGGTTGCGCGGTCTCCTGTGGGTGGGGATCTCCGCGTCGAGCCCATGATTCCGTATATCGGCTCGGTGAGGCCGTGCGACGGACTGCTCGGCGGTGATGTGTGCGGTATCCGAGCAGGATATGACGGCACCCTAGTGATCTCCTTCAGCCGCGGAAGAATGCGACTAGGCCAAACGGGTGACCTGCCGCGACCCCGCCGCCCCGCCTCGCCCGTGCTCCCGTACGAGACCCCCGCGCCGCGTGGCCGGAGGCAGACGGGCCCGGGCGCTGATAGGCTGGTACCCCGTGGACCGGTGGTCTGCCTGTGCGAATCAGGAGCCCCGAAACCGCAGCTTCGGCGCCCCCTGAGACCCTTCCGGATCGACGGTGGCCGGCGCCGGACGCACCTCACCTCGCGACCACGGGAGCCCCCTCTTGGCGACGCCGCCCGCTGCTTTTCGAAACAGCACAGCCATGACGACCAAGCACATCTTCGTCACCGGGGGTGTCGCTTCGTCCCTCGGCAAGGGCCTGACGGCCTCCAGCCTGGGTGCGCTGCTGAAGGCGCGCGGTCTTCGGGTCACGATGCAGAAGCTCGACCCGTACCTCAACGTCGACCCCGGCACCATGAACCCGTTCCAGCACGGTGAGGTGTTCGTCACCAACGACGGCGCCGAGACCGACCTGGACATCGGCCACTACGAGCGCTTCCTCGACGTCGACCTCGACGGCTCGGCCAACGTCACCACCGGCCAGGTCTACTCGCAGGTCATCGCCAAGGAACGGCGCGGCGAGTACCTCGGCGACACCGTGCAGGTCATCCCGCACATCACCAACGAGATCAAGCACCGCATCCGCCGCATGGCGACCGCGGACGTCGACGTGGTCATCACCGAGGTCGGCGGCACCGTCGGCGACATCGAGTCGCTGCCCTTCCTGGAGACCGTCCGCCAGGTCCGCCACGAGGTCGGCCGCGACAACGTCTTCGTCGTGCACATCTCGCTGCTGCCCTACATCGGCCCCTCCGGCGAGCTGAAGACCAAGCCCACCCAGCACTCGGTCGCGGCCCTGCGCAACATCGGCATCCAGCCCGACGCGATCGTGCTGCGCGCCGACCGCGACGTGCCCACCTCCATCAAGCGCAAGATCTCGCTGATGTGCGACGTCGACGAGGCGGCCGTGGTCGCGGCCATCGACGCGAAGTCGATCTACGACATCCCGAAGGTGCTGCACACCGAGGGCCTGGACGCGTACGTCGTCCGCAAGCTCGACCTGCCCTTCCGCGACGTCAACTGGACGGTGTGGGAGGACCTGCTGGACCGGGTCCACAACCCCGACCACGAGGTCAAGGTCGCGCTCGTCGGCAAGTACATCGACCTGCCCGACGCCTACCTTTCGGTGACCGAGGCGCTGCGCGCCGGCGGTTTCGCCAACCGGGCCCGCGTCCAGATCAAGTGGGTCACCTCCGACGACTGCAAGACCCCGGCCGGCGCCGCCGCCGTGCTCGGCGACGTGGACGCGATCTGCGTGCCCGGCGGCTTCGGCGACCGCGGCGTCAACGGCAAGGTCGGCGCGATCACCTACGCCCGCGAGAACAAGATCCCGCTGCTCGGCCTGTGCCTGGGCCTGCAGTGCGTGGTCATCGAGGCCGCGCGCAACCTCGCGGGCATCGAGGACGCCAACTCCACCGAGTTCGACGCCTCCACCCCGCACCCGGTCATCTCGACCATGGAGGAGCAGCTGGCCTTCGTCGAGGGCGCGGGCGACCTGGGCGGCACCATGCGCCTGGGCATGTACCCGGCGAAGCTCGCCGAGGGCTCCATCGTGCGCGAGGTCTACGGCGACCAGGCGTACGTCGACGAGCGCCACCGCCACCGCTACGAGGTCAACAACGCCTACCGCGGCGAGCTGGAGAAGAAGGCGGGCATCGTCTTCTCCGGCACCTCCCCGGACAACAAGCTCGTCGAGTACGTCGAGTACCCGCGCGAGGTGCACCCCTACCTGGTGGCCACCCAGGCCCACCCGGAGCTGCGCTCGCGCCCGACGCGCCCGCACCCGCTGTTCGCGGGTCTGGTCAAGGCGGCCGTGGAGCGGCAGCAGTCCGCGAAGTGATCGCCTGACGGCATAACGTAGACAGCCGGGGTACGGATCTGCCGTACCCCGGCTGTCGCGCGTTGTGGAGGGTCGGGCATGAACGTCAAGGACACGTCGGAATCCTGGGAGACACGGTCGACCCAGCGGCCGTTCCAGGGCGCCAAGACGGCGGTGAACTCCGACGAGGTCCGGATGCCGGACGGATCGACGGCCCGCCGCGACTACCAGGTGCACCCGGGCTCGGTGTGCGTGCTGGCCCTGGACGAGGCCGGCCGGGTGCTGGTCCTCAGCCAGTACCGGCACCCGGTGCGGCGCCGGCTGTGGGAGCTGCCGGCCGGGTTGCTCGACGTACCGGGGGAGAACCCGCTGCTCGGCGCCCAGCGGGAGCTGTACGAGGAGGCGCACGTCAAGGCGGAGGACTGGCGGGTGCTGGCCGACTTCTACGCCTCGCCGGGCGGGTCGGACGAGGCGGTCCGCGTCTTCCTCGCGCGGGGCGTCTCCGACGCCGAGGGCGAGCGGTACGCCGAGACCGGCTCGGAGGAGGCGGACATGGAACTGGCCTGGGTGCCGCTGCCCGACCTGGTACGGGGCGTCCTGGCGGGCGAACTGGGCAACGCGGCGCTGGTGACCGGGGTCCTCGCCCTGTCCGCCGCGCTGGCCGCGGACGGCCCCGACGCGCTGCGCCCGGCCACGGCCCCCTGGCAGGCCCGCCCGTACGACGCGTAGCCGCCGCGCCCGCGCCCCGGCGGGGCCGGTCGGCCCCGCCCGGCCCGCACGGCCCAGCCCCGCGAACCGAAAAGCGGACCATCCGCTGATCCGATCAGGGGATATGCCCGCCGCGCTCCACCCAAGTCGTCGCTCTGCGTGAACTACGCTCGCAATCCGAAGGCAGGGAGAGGAGCGGATCCGTGACGGATTTCGTCGGGCGGCGGCGTGAGCTCAAGGAGCTGCGCGAGGACATCGCACGGACCGGGCTCGACACCCTCTCGGGCCGCAAGGCCAAGGCCCCCCGCGCCCGCGTGCTGCTGGTCGCCGGCCGGCCGGGGTCCGGACGGACCGCGCTCGCCGAGGCGTTCGTGCGCGAGGTCGCCGACCAGTACCCCGACGGGCTGCTCCGGACCCGGCTGACCGCACCCGGCGGGGAGACCCTGGCCACCGAGCGCGCCGTCCGCGGCCTGCTGGAAGGACTCGGGCGGACCACCCCGCCCGGAGCCGGCGAGGACGAGCTCAGCTCGGCCCTGCGCACCGCGCTCGACGGGCGCCGCGTGGTCATCCTGGTCGACGACGCCGCCGACCCCCACCAGGTCGACGCCCTGCTGCCGGACACCCCCGAGTGCCTCGTCGTGGTCACCGCCGAGGGACCGCTCACCGGCATCCCCGACGTGCGGCCCTGCACCCTCGGCGGACTCGACACGCCGTCCGCCGTGGAGATGCTGGCGCAGCGCATCGGCGACACCCGCGTCACCGCCGACCCGCGCGCCGCCGAGACCCTCGCCGAGGAGTGCGGAGGCCAGCCCGCCGCGCTCGCCCTCGTCGGCGGCTGGCTCGCCGCCCACCCCAAGGCCTCCGTCGCCGACGTCGCCAAGCAGCTGCACGACATGCCCGCCGGCGTCGGCGGTCCGCTGCCCCGCGGCTTCCGCCTCGTCTACGAGTCCCTGCCCCAGCCCGCCCAGCGCACCCTGCGGCTGCTGCCGCTGGCCCCCGCCGGGATCGTCGACTCGCACACCGCCTCCGCCCTCGCCGGCTGCTCGGTGGCCGCGGCCCAGTCCACGCTGGACGACTTCGCCGGGCTCGGCCTGCTGCGCCACGCCCACAACGGCCAGTACCTGCTGCCCGGCTGCCTCGCGCCGCTGCTCCAGGCCCTGCTCGAGGCCAAGGAGCGCCCGGCCGAGGTCCAGCTCGCCCGGGCCCGGATGCTGGAGCGCACCGTACGGCTGCTGCACTCCTGCCGGGCCATGGCCGGAACGGACGAGGCCGGCGGGGACTACGGGGACTACGGGGACGGACTGCGGGAGAAGCTGGACGGGGTGCCGCGCGCCCTGCGCTTCCCCGACCGGCGGGCCGCCGCCACCTGGCTGGACACCCGGCTGCCCGCGCTCTCGTCGGCCGCGGCCCTGGCCGTGGCCGACGGGGAGCTGGACACCCTGGCCCGGCGGCTGATCGCCGCGCTCGTACGGGCCCTCGCCGAGCACCGCGGCACCGCCGAGGCCGCGCCCGAGCTGTACGGGCTGCACCGGCTGGTCCTGGACGTGGCCGAGCGGCGCGCGCTGCACCGGGAGCAGGCGGCCGCGCTGCTGAACCTGGCCGACCTGGACGCCGAGACCGGCCGGACCCAGGAGGCGCTCGACCGCTACCGGGCCGCGCTGGACGCCGGACGGGCGGCGAACGATCCGTACGCGACCGGCCGCGCGATGGAATCCGTAGGCGGTGCCTACCAGGAGCTGGCGGACTGGCACCGGGCCTCCGACTGGTTCGGCCGGGCGCTCGCCCAGGCCCTGGCGCGCGGGGAGCGCGCGGACGAGGCGCGGCTGTACGGGCGGCTCGGCAACGTCCACACGTACGCGGGCCGGTACGGGGACGCGCTGCGCAGCTGGCGGGCCGCCGCCGCGGGCTACCGGCGGCTGGCCGATGTACCGGGCCAGGCAAAGGCGTTGAGCGAGATGGCCCGGGTCCAGGAGTACGCCGGCCGCCCCGAGGAATCGCTGCACACCTGCCGGGAGGCGGTGGAGCTGGCGCGGCGCGCCGGGGACCAGCGGCTGCAGGCCGCGCTCCAGGTCCGGCTGGCCGACACGCTCGACCGGCTGGGGGACCCGGCAGCGGCGAGGCTGCACCGGTCGGCGGCCGACAGATTGCTGGGAGACGACCCTGCGGCCTGCGAAATCCGTAGTGGATCCGACTAAGATTATTTGTTTGCAAGGCTAGACACGCGTTAATCCTTCATTAAACTGGCTTCACCACGTCATCCCGTGGTGCATCCCGTTGCGCGTTCTTGTGGGCGGGTATGTATGGAAGTGCCCCGTAATTTCCCCTGAGCCAAGGACCGTGATCGACGATGAAGGTCGGCATCCCCCGCGAGGTCAAGAACAACGAGTTCCGGGTCGCCATCACGCCCGCCGGTGTGCATGAGCTGGTCCGCAACGGCCACCAGGTCTTCATCGAGCAGAACGCCGGTGTCGGCTCCTCGATCACGGACGCCGAGTACGTCGCGGCCGGCGCCGAGATCCTCGGCACCGCGGACGAGGTCTGGGCGACCGCTGACCTGCTGCTGAAGGTCAAGGAGCCCATCGCGGAGGAGTACCACCGCCTCCGCAAGGACCAGACCCTCTTCACCTACCTGCACCTGGCGGCCTCCCGCGAGTGCACGGACGCCCTGCTGGAGTCCGGCACCACCGCCATCGCGTACGAGACGGTCGAGCTCGCCAACCGCGCGCTCCCGCTGCTCGCCCCGATGTCCGAGGTCGCGGGCCGGCTGGCCCCGCAGGTCGGCGCCTACCACCTGATGCGCTCGGCCGGCGGCCGCGGCGTGCTCCCGGGCGGTGTCCCCGGCACCCACGCCGGCGAGTGCGTGGTCATCGGCGGCGGCGTCTCCGGCTGGAACGCGGCGCAGATCGCCATCGGCATGGGCTTCCACGTGACCCTGCTCGACCGCGACATCAACAAGCTCCGCGAGGCCGACAAGATCTTCGGCACGAAGATCAAGACGATCGTCTCCAACGCCTACGAGCTGGAGAAGGCCGTCGTCGAGGCCGACCTCGTCATCGGCGCCGTGCTGATCCCGGGTGCGAAGGCCCCGAAGCTGGTCACCAACGAGCTCGTCGCCAAGATGAAGCCCGGAAGTGTCCTTGTCGACATTGCGATCGACCAGGGCGGCTGCTTCGAGGACTCCCGTCCGACCACCCACGCCGAGCCGACCTTCCGGGTCCACAACTCGGTCTTCTACTGCGTCGCCAACATGCCGGGCGCGGTGCCGAACACCTCCACCTACGCGCTGACCAACGCCACGCTGCCCTACATCGTGCAGCTCGCGAACCTCGGCTGGGTCGAGGCGCTGCGTCGTGACCCGGCGCTCGGACTGGGCCTCAACACCCATGACGGCCAGGTCGTTTACGGTCCGGTCGCCGAGGCCCACGGCCTCGAGACCCTCGAGCTGAGCACGCTGCTCGGCTGACACGTCAACGACTGACGTCAATCTCACGTATCCGGCCGGACCTTGCCCGCAAGGTCCGGCCGGACGTGTTCGCGGGGTGCGCCGGAGAGCCGCTCAACTCGCCTCGAACGTAACCCTTTAACCCTTTCGCACACCCGCGAAACTTCGCGGCGACAGCTCGTGCGCCCTTGACAGAGTGGTGTTCGGTTGCCGACACATCGTGCCGGGTCCGGCGGATTGTGTTGCCGCTGAGCGGTGACACGCCATAGAGTCGCCAACCGTCGGCATGGTGCCACGCTGACCTATCGATAAGTGTCCTGGTCACGTCCGAGGAGGTAAGACGACTTGTGAATGAGTCGACATTTGCTCCTGGGGGTGGTCGAGCAGGCGTGCCGGAGCGGGGCCAGAACCCCGCCGGGCTCGAGGCTGTCGGCTCCGTCGCAGTCCGCACCTTCGCAAACCACCAGCACATGACGACGCCCCAAAAGAGCATGGACGGCCTAGACGTGAACTCCAGGGCCGGCGACCTGAGCGGCGAAAAGCCCGTGGGTTTCGCCGACTACGAAAACGTGCCCGAAGGGCACTTCTACGACCCCGACGCGGAGTACGAACCGGACCCCGAGTACGCGGCCACCCTCGCCCCCGACGCTGCCCGCCAGCGCCGTGAGCGGATCGGCCCGACCGGACGCCCGCTCCCGTACTTCCCCATCCCGGGTCCGCTGACCGACCACGGTCCGGCGAAGATCATCGCGATGTGCAACCAGAAGGGCGGCGTGGGCAAGACCACGTCGACCATCAACCTGGGTGCCGCGCTCGCCGAGTACGGGCGCCGCGTGCTGCTCGTCGACTTCGACCCGCAGGGCGCGCTGTCCGTGGGTCTCGGCGTGAACCCGATGGAACTCGACCTGACGGTCTACAACCTGCTCATGGAGCGGGGCATGTCGGCCGACGAGGTGCTGCTCAAGACGGCGGTCCCCAACATGGACCTGCTGCCGAGCAACATCGACCTGTCCGCTGCCGAAGTGCAGTTGGTCAGCGAGGTCGCGCGCGAGTCCACCCTGCAGCGGGCCCTGAAGCCCCTGATGGCGGACTACGACTACATCGTGATCGACTGTCAGCCCTCGCTCGGCCTGCTGACCGTGAACGCCCTGACGGCGGCTCACAAGGTCATCGTCCCGCTGGAGTGCGAGTTCTTCGCGCTGCGCGGGGTGGCGCTGCTGACCGAGACCATCGAGAAGGTGCAGGAGCGGCTCAACCCGGAGCTGGAGCTCGACGGCATCCTCGCCACGATGTACGACTCCCGTACGGTGCACAGCCGCGAGGTGCTGGCGCGCGTCGTCGAGGCCTTCGACGACCACGTCTACCACACGGTGATCGGCCGCACGGTGCGCTTCCCGGAGACCACGGTCGCCGGCGAGCCCATCACGACGTACGCCTCCAACTCCGTCGGCGCCGCCGCGTATCGCCAGCTCGCCAGGGAGGTGCTCGCCCGGTGTCACGCCGAGTGAGTCTGCCCGGAGCCGACGAACTGTTCCGTACGACCGGCGGGATGGCCCTCCAGTCCTCCTCGCCGAGGCGGGGCGCCGACGAGGCGCCCGCCGCCGAGCACGCGGCCTCCTCGGCCGAGGGCGCGGCGGGGGAGGGCCGGAGCCGGGAGGCCGAGGCGGGCACGGAATCCGTGGTGGGAGCACCCCGGCGGTCGCAGGAAGGTTCTGTCAACGGAGCCCCCGCGGCCCCGGGGGCGGGCGGACGCGGCAAGGGCCAGGGCCGGGGCGCGAACCGGCGGCCCAGCGGGCGCGAGCGGCACGACGAGAAGATCACCGTCTACGTCTCCGCCGAGGAGCTCATGGACCTGGAACACGCGCGGCTGGTGCTGCGCGGCGAGCACGGGCTGGCGGTCGACCGGGGCCGCATCGTCCGCGAGGCGGTGGCGGTCGTCCTGGCCGACCTGGAATCCCGCGGCGACGCCAGCATCCTGGTCCGCCGCCTCCGAGGCCGCTGACCTCCCACCAACCCGCCCCACGGCCCAACCCCCCCCAGGGCCGGGACCAACGCCCCTCCCGACCCCCCGGCCGAACCCTCGGGGCCGGGGCCACGCCCCTCCCGGCCGAACCCTCGGGGCCGGGGCCACGCCCCTCCGGGCCTCCGGGCCTCCCGGCCTCCCGGTCTCCGGGCCGAAGCCTCCGAGCCGGGGCCACGCCCCCTCAAGGCCTCCGGGCCGAAGCCGCCGGGTCGGGGGCCACGGCCCTCCGGGTCCGAAGCCTCTTGGGCCGGGGCCGCGCCCCTCCCGACCTGCCGGCCTCCGGGGCGGGGGGCACGCCCCTCCAGGCCTCCGGGCCGAAGCCTCCGGGGCGGGGGGCACGCCCCTCCCGGCCGAATCCTCGGGGTTCGGGGACCAGGGTCGGCTGTCGAAGCCTCTGGGGCTGGGGCCTCATGCCTCTTCCGGCCAGGCCGTCGAAGCTTCTGGGCCGGGGCCACGCCTCTACGGGCTTCCCGGCCCCCCGCCGCAGCCTCCGGGGCGGGGGCACGCCCCTCCAGGCCTCCGGGCCGAAGCCTCGGGGCCCGGGCCCACGGTTGGCTGTCGAAGCCTCTGAGGCTGGGGCCTCACGCCTCTTCCGGTCAGGCCGCCGAAGCTTCTGGGGCCGGGGCTCACAGGCCGTTCCCGGCCTGCGGGCCCCGGGGCCCGTGCTCGCTTCTGGTCTGGCGCAGACGCACTGTGCCAAAGGCTGCGGCCCCCTTCGCGGGGCACGGCTGCGGACGGCTTGGGCCGCGCGGTGCGGCAACGGCTGCGGACGCTCCGGGCCGGTCCGGTCCGATGGGCGGGACGCACCCTAGGGTGGGGGCACGCTGTGGCCCGATGGCCGCCGCGTCATCCCCTCCGCACGACCATGGACCGCGATGCCCCTCCCCGCCGAACCCGGCCGACCCGCCCGCCGACCCCTGGGACGCGGCCCCGGCGCGCCGGGAGAGGCCCCCGAGGCGCCCGCTGAGCGCCCCGGACCGTCCGGGCCCGGGGAAGACCCCGAACGCACCCCCGCAGCGCCTGACGCCCCCACGGAGGGTCGCGAAGGCCCCCCGGAGCCCCCGGAAGGCCGAGGCGCCGGTACGCCGGACCGTGTTCTCCCGCCGGAGGCGACCCCGCCCGACGCCCCGGACGCCGAGCACCCCGCCGGTGGCGGCGGTTCACCGGACGCGGCTGAGCCCACCTCCGTAGCCACGAGCCCCGCAGGCGCCGGCGCGTCGACCGCAGCCGTGGCCGCCACTGAAGCCGCAGGCGACACCGGGGTCCGGGCAGCTGAGGCTCCCGAATCCGTCAGCCGCACAGGCGGCGGCCCGGCCGCTGGTGGCGCGGCCTCCGCATCTGCCGGCCCGGCTGTCGGCGGCGACGCGACGGCCGTTGGCGGGGCCGCCCCCCGCCCCGCGGCAGCCGGCCCGGTGGCGGGCGACGCCGTAGCCGGCCTCGCGCACGGCCGCGCGGCAGCCGGGGGCCCGGCCCCCGTGGCCATCGGCCCCGCCGCAGGGGGCCTGGGGACGGGCGACGCCGAGGCCGGCTCCGCGGCTGCCGGGCCCGCCGCAGGCGGCACCGTGGTGGGTGGGTCCGGAGCGGTCGGACCCGCCGCAGGCGGCCCCGGGGCGGGTGGGCCCGAGAGCGTTGGCCCCGCCGGAGGCGACGGGCGGTTTACGTTGCGGCTGGCCAACTTCGAGGGGCCGTTCGATCTGCTGCTGCAGTTGATCTCGCGGCACAAGCTCGACGTCACCGAGGTCGCGCTGTCCAAGGTCACCGATGAGTTCATGGCCCACATCCGGGCCATGGGGCCCGACTGGGACCTCGACCAGACGACCGAGTTCCTCGTCGTCGCCGCCACCCTGCTCGACCTCAAGGCCGCCCGGCTGCTGCCCGCCGCAGAGGTGGAGGACGAGGCCGACCTCGCGCTGCTGGAGGCCCGGGACCTGCTGTTCGCCCGGCTCCTGCAGTACCGGGCGTACAAACAGATCGCCACGATCTTCGAGGACCGCGCGGAGGCCGAGGGCCGCCGCTACCCCCGCACCGTCGGCCTGGAACCGCACCACGCCGACCTGCTGCCCGAGGTCGTCATCACCATCGGCCCCGAAGGCTTCGCCCGGCTCGCCGTCAAGGCCATGCAGCCCAAGGTCAAGCCCCAGGTGTACGTGGACCACATCCACGCGCCGCTGGTCAGCGTCCGCGAGCAGGCCGCGCTCGTCGTGCGGATGCTGAAGGCCCGCGGCGAGGCCACCTTCCAGGAGCTCACCGAGGACGCGGGGGACACCCTCACCGTCGTCGCCCGCTTCCTGGCCCTCCTCGAGCTCTACCGAGAGAAGGCGGTGGTCCTGGACCAGGAGGAGGCCCTGAAGACCCTCACCGTGCGCTGGAGCGGCGGGGACGGCGACGGCATGCCGACCGTGACCGACGAGTTCGACCAGATCGTGGAGGCCAAGGAATGAGCAAGGAATGAGCAAGGGATGAGTACCGACGTGGCCGGGCTTGCGTTGAAGCCGGCGCTGGAGGCCGTGCTCATGGTCGTGGACGAGCCCGCGACCGAGGCGCACCTCGCCAAGGTGCTGGAGCGCACCCCGCGGGAGGTCGCGGACGCGCTGCGCGAGCTCGCCGACGAGTACGCGCTCCAGGGCCGCGGCTTCGAGCTGCGCCTGGTCGCCGGCGGGTGGCGGTTCTACACCCGGGCCGAGTTCGCCCCGGCCGTCGAGGGCTTCGTACTGGACGGCCAGCAGGCCCGTCTCACCCAGGCGGCGCTGGAGACCCTGGCGGTCGTCGCGTACCGCCAGCCGGTGAGCCGTTCCCGGGTTTCGGCGGTCCGCGGAGTCAACTGCGACGGGGTCATGCGGACCCTCCTCCAGCGGGGTCTGGTGGAGGAGGCGGGGACGGAACCCGAAACAGGTGCGATCCTGTACAGGACGACGAACCACTTTTTGGAGCGGATGGGCCTGCGCGGCCTGGACGAGCTCCCGGAGCTCGCGCCCTTCCTCCCCGAGGCGGACGCGATCGAAGCCGAGACGCAAGAAGGTGTGCCGTCGTTCGATCCGGACGCACCGGACACTGATGAAGACGACGACAAGACGACGGACATTTGATGCGAAGCAACGGCAACGGCGGCGGCAACAGGAACAGCGGCGGCGGCGGTGGTGGCGGACGCGGTAGCTCCCGCGGCGGCAGCTCCTCCGGCGGCGGCTCCTCCCGAGGCGGCAGCTCCTCCGGCGGCGGCTCCTCCCGCGGCGGCAGCTCCTCCGGCGGCGGCTCCTCCCGAGGCGGCAGCTCCTCTGGTGGCGGTGGCTACCGCGGAGGCAGCTCCTCCGGCGGTGGCGGCTACCGCGGCGGCAGCGGCTCCTCCTCCGGTGGGGGCGGCTACCGCGGCGGCTCTTCCGGCGGCGGCTACCAGGGCGGCGGCTCCGGCTCGCGCGACCGTGACCGCGACCGCGACCAGGCCCCCCAGCGCCCCCGCAACCCCCGCCCCGAGGAGCGCCGCTACGACGTCGGCCCCGAGGGCGAGCGCTCCGGCCGCAGCGGCCCCAAGGCCGGCGGCGGCGGCGCCCGCGGCGCGTCCGCGCGCGGCGGTGCCAAGGGCGGCCCCAAGACCTCCAAGACCCCCGGCATCGGCGGGGCCGGCGGCCCGCGCCGCGGCCCCGGCAGCCGCAGCGGCCAGTCCCGTCCGCGCGAGCTGGACGCGCGGATCGAGGAGCGCGTGCGCGACCGGTACGCCGACAAGCCGGTCATCAAGACCCCCAAGACCTTCCCGGGTGCCGAGGAGGAGGGCGAGCGTCTGCAGAAGGTGCTCGCCCGCGCCGGCATGGGTTCGCGCCGCGCCTGCGAGGAGCTCATCGAGCAGGCCCGCGTCGAGGTCAACGGCGAGATCGTGCTGGAGCAGGGCAAGCGCGTCCAGCCGAAGGACGAGATCAAGGTCGACGGCCTGACCGTCGCCACCCAGTCGTACCTGTTCTTCGCGCTGAACAAGCCGGCCGGTGTCGTCTCCACCATGGAGGACCCGGACGGCCGCCAGTGCCTGGGCGACTACGTCACCAACCGTGAGACGCGTCTCTTCCACGTCGGCCGGCTCGACACCGAGACCGAGGGCATCATCCTGCTCACCAACCACGGCGAGCTGGCCCACCGCCTCACGCACCCGAAGTACGGCGTGAAGAAGACGTACGTCGCGGCGATCACCGGCCCGCTGCCGCGCGAGATCGGCAAGCGCCTCAAGGACGGCATCGAGCTGGAGGACGGGTACGCCCGCGCCGACCACTTCCGCGTCGTCGACCAGGTCGGCAAGAACTACCTGGTCGAGGTCACCCTCCACGAGGGCCGCAAGCACATCGTCCGCCGCATGATGGCCGAGGCCGGCTTCCCGGTCGAGAAGCTCGTCCGCACCTCCTTCGGTCCGATCGAGCTCGGCGACCAGAAGTCCGGCTGGCTGCGCCGCCTGACCAACACCGAGGTCGGCATGCTGATGCGCGAGGTCGGCCTGTAGGACCCCGCGGTACCCCCGGGTACCCGCAATACCCCCGATACCGGGACGAAGAGCCCGCAGTGCCCCCGGCACTGCGGGCTTTTCGCTTGCCCGGCCACCTCCGCTCTGTTTATAGTCAACCTGACCATTAAGGGGAGTGGGGGCTCGTCATGAGCTGGACCGAGGTACTCGGATTCGCCACTGGTGCCCTGTGCGTGTGGCTCGTGGCCCGCCAGCACATCGCCAACTGGCCGATCGGCATCGCCAACGGCCAGTGCCGCAAGCTCCTCAAGTCCTGGTGGCTGTGGATCGCCGCCGACCTCGTGTACATCCCGCTGTACGCCCACAAGGGCCTCTACCTGACCGCCGCCCTCTACGTCGGCTTCCTCGCGCTCTGCGTGGCCGGGCTGGCCGGCTGGCGCCGCACGCTGCCCGCGCCGGGCGCCCGTACGGCCCTGGGAGCGACGGCGTGAAGCGCTACGGGCACGGGCTGGTCCTGGGCAAGTTCTATCCGCCGCACGCCGGGCACCACCACCTGGTGCGCACCGCGCAGGACCGCTGCGACCGGCTGACCGTACTGGTCTGCGCGGCCTCCGTGGAGTCGGTGCCGCTCGCCGACCGGGTCGCCTGGATGCGCGAGGAGCACCCCCGAGCGGACGTCGTCGGCGCGGTCGACGACATCCCGGTCGACCTGACGGACCCGGCGGTCTGGGAGGCCCACATGGCGGTCTTCCGGGAAGCGGTCGGCAGGCCCGTCGACGCCGTCTTCACCTCGGAGGCGTACGGGGTCGAACTCGCGCGCAGGTTCGGCGCCGAGGAGGTCTGCGTGGACCCGGCCAGAACGCTGTTCCCGGTCTCCGGGACGGCCGTACGGGCCGACCCCGCGGGCTGCTGGGACTACCTGGGACCCGCCGTGCGGGCCTCCCTGGCCCGGCGCGTCGTCGTACTCGGCGCCGAGTCCACCGGCACCACCACGCTGTCGCGGGCACTGGCCGGGCACTACCGGCGGCGCGGCGGCGTGTGGGCCGGGACGGGCTGGGTCGCCGAGTACGGGCGCCGCTACAGCGAGGAGAAGCTGGCCGCCGCGCGCGCCGCCCACCCCGCGGCCACCTGGGAGGACGTCAGCTTCACCTCGCGGGAGTTCCCGGTCATCGCGCGGCGCCAGGACGCGGACGAGGAGAGGGCAGCCCGGCTGGGCTCGCCGGTGCTGTTCTGCGACACCGACTCCTTCGCCACCGGCATCTGGCACGAGCGGTACACGGGCGGGCGCAGCGAGGAGGTCGAGAAGACGGCCTCCCTCACCACGCGCCACCTGTACCTGCTGACGGACGACGCGGACGTCCCCTTCGAGGACGACGGACTGCGCGACGGCCCGCACCTGCGGCCCTGGATGACCGGGCGGTTCAGGGAGGAACTGGAACGCACCGGCCGGCGTTTCCTCGTCGTACGGGGAGACCGCGAGCAGCGGCTGGCGGCCGCGGTGACGGCCGTCGACGAACTGCTCGCCGAGGGCTGGCACTTCGCCGATCCGCTGCCGGAGACCCGATGAGCGGGGCGCTGCCCGCGGGCTACGATCCTTCCGCCTTCGTGCCGTTCGCGGTGACCGTCGACCTCGCCGTCTTCACCGTGCGCGGCGGGCTGCTGCACGTGCTGCTGATCCGGCGCGGGCAGCAGCCGTACGAGGGGGACTGGGCGCTGCCCGGCGGGTTCGTCATGCCGCGGGAGTCCGCGGAGAGCGCCGCCCGGCGCGAGCTGGCCGAGGAGACCGGGCTGGCGCCTGACCTGGTGGCGGCCCTGCACCTGGAGCAGCTGCGCACCTACAGCGAGCCGGACCGGGACCCCCGGATGCGGGTGGTCTCGGTGGCCTTCACCGCGCTCGTCGCCGACCTGCCGGAACCGGCGGCGGAGGGCGGCGGGGACGCGGCCCACGCCGGCTGGGTGCCGGTGAACGGGGTCGGGCCCCTCGCCTTCGACCATGCCGTGATCCTGGCGGACGCCCGGGAACGGGTCGGCTCGAAGCTCGAGTACACCTGCCTGGCCACCGCCTTCTGCCCGCCCGAGTTCACCCTCGGGGAGCTCCAGGCCGTCTACGAGACGGTCTGGGACACCGCCCTGGACCGCCCCAACTTCCGCCGCAAGGTCCTGGCCACACCCGGCTTCGTCGAGGCCGTACCGGGAGCCGCCCGGCTGACCGGAGGCCGCGGCAAACCCGCCGCGCTGTACCGGCCCGGTCCGGCGACCGCCCTGCACCCGCCCCTGCTCCGCCCCTCGGAAGGACGCACACGATGACGACGAATCCCAAGCGCGCGGCGACCGGCGCGCTGATCGGCCTCGCCCTGGGGGACGCCCTGGGCTTCCCCACCGAGTTCAACGACGTTCCGTCGATCCTCGCCAAGACCGGCCCGTGGCGCGAGATGGAACTGCCCCGGCCGGCGTTCGTCACGGACGACACCCAGATGACGCTCGCCCTGGCGCGCGGCATACGGACGGCGGCCGACCGGGGCCGGGTGGGCCCGCTGCGCCTCGCCCGGCCGGTCCGGGAGGAGTTCGTCGACTGGTACCACTCGCCGGAGAACAACCGGGCGCCCGGCCGCACCTGCCTGAAGGCCTGCTCGCTGCTGAACCACCCCGAGCGGGACTGGCGGGACGCCAGCCAGATCGGCTCCAAGGGCTGCGGCGCGAACATGCGGGTGGTGCCGGTGGGGCTGGTCCCCGGCTGGACCGAGGAGGAGCGGGCGGGCGCGGCCCAGCTCCAGTCGGCCCTCACCCACGGCCACCCGACGGCCCTGGCCGCCTCCGACCTCACCGCCCGGGCCGTGTACCTGCTCGCGCAGGGCACCGAGGTGACGGGCCTGGTCGGACGGCTGCGCTCGTACGCCCTGGAGAACCGCACCCGCTACCACGAGCGCTGGCTCGGCGACCTGTGGACGCGCACGGCCGGCGACGCCTCCCCGGAGTCCTACATGGCGCGCGGCTGGGACGACTGCCTGGCGGTCCTGGACCGGCTCGCGGCGGCCCTGCGCACCCCGTCCCCGGAGACGGACCCCTGCCTGACCACGGGCGAGGGCTGGATCGCCGAGGAGGCCCTCGCCACGGCCCTGCAGTGCTTCCTGCTCTTCCCGCAGGACCCCCTCCTGGCCCTGCGCCGCGCCGCCTGCACCTCGGGCGACTCGGACTCCCTGGCCTGCCTGACCGGCGCCTTCGCGGGCGCCCACCTCGGCGCGGACATCTGGCCCCGCGCCTGGGAGGGCCGCATCGAATACCGCGACGAACTCCTGGCCTTCGGCGCGCTCTGGGACGCCTGATCCCCGCGACGCGCTCGACGCGCTCGACGCCTTCGGCGTGCGGTGGCGGGAGCTAGTGCGCTGACGCGCGGCGGGTGCGGATGAGGAAGTCCTCGATGCGGGCGCGGTCCGGGGATTCGGGGAGGCGGGTCGTGGTCAGGGCCGCGTCGGTTTCGGCCGTCAGGCGGGACATCCAGGTGTCCACCTCGGCCCAGGTGAGCTCGCCGCGGCGGACCGCCAGGAGGCGGTCGCGGTGGGGGCCCGCGTCGAGGGTCAGGCGGCCCGTACGCAGCAGGTCGCGGCACGACAGCAGCAGGCGCAGCAGGTGCATGGCGTGCTTCCAGCGCGGGGCGCCGTGGACGCGGACGTCCGCGAGGAGCTTGCCGTGCTGGGAGGCCGCGTACCGGCTGAAGCTGGTGTGCGCCCGGCGGGAGAGGAAGGCCTCGCGCAGCGAGAGGAGTTCCTCGCCTACCGGGGTGACCTGCTCGACCAGCGGGGAGTGCAGGCACTCCAGGATGTTCGGGTTGGCGCGCAGGGCCAGCTCGCAGAAGCGCTCCAGCTCCCACGAGAACTCCTCGTCCCGCGGGCCCTCCACGTGCGTGGGGGGCTTCTCGAACCGCCAGAACAGCGGCGTCGGGGCGAGGTAGACACCGCGCCGGTCGGTGTCGCTCGCCTCCGTCGCCAGTCCGAAGGCCCGGGATCCCATCACGCACCGGTAGACCGTGTGGTCCCGTACCAGCGTCAGTTCGTCCATCCGGGGAGCCTAGGCACGGGGCCGCCGCTAGGCGAGCGAGATACCGCCGTCCGCCGCGACCTTGATCTTCTTCTCCGGCAGCGGCCGGGTGGCCGGGCCCTTGGTCGCCGCTCCGTCCGTGGCCTCGAACGTGCTCATGTGGCAGGGGCAGACGATGCTGTTGTTCTCCACCTTGTTCACGAGGCAGCCCTGGTGGGTGCAGACCGCCGAGAAGCAGCGGAAGGACCCGGCGGTGGGCTGGGTGATCACCAGCTTCTCGTCCTTCAGGATCTTGCCGCCGCCCACCGGCACCTCGGCCGCCTTGGCGATGACCTTCTCGGCCGCCGCGGGCTCCTGGGACGTGGCCGGCCGGGACGCGGACGCGGCGGGTTCGGACGCCGATCCGTTCGCCGGCGTCTTGTCGCCGTCACCGCCGCCGCAGGCGGTGAGCGCGCCGCCTGCCAGGGCGGCCGCGCCGGCCGTCAGTACCGTACGCCGGGCGGTGCGCGTGGGGTCGCTCATGGTTTCTCCTCGCTTCGTGGCCGGATCGGGCGAAAGCATCCTGGCCTGCGGCGGGCCTCAGGAGAAGCCCACCGCGCCGTTTCGGTGGCCCGGCTCCCACGGTGCCAGTGAGGCGGGGGTGCCGGGTGTGCGTACGACCTCCCACACGCGGACCACGGCCTCGCGGTTCAACGGGCCGTGGACGTGCGGGTAGCGGCCGCCGGATTCACTCTCGCGGCGGACCTCGGCGGCCAGGGCGGCTTCGTCGAGTTCCACCGCGAGCAGGATCCCCGGTACCGCGCGGTAGTGCGCGTCGGCGATCGCGAGGGCCGTGGGCCGGTCGGCCGAACAGTGCACGAAACCCTCCGAGTCGAGCGAGGGCGGGGCGTACGGCCGCTCGGGTGCGGCGGTCCAGTCGGCGAGCGGGACGAGATGGAAGATCATGCCGATCGTTCTACCGCAGCCTCCTGAGGTGTGTGCGCCAAGTGGCGGCCATGCCCGGCTTGGGTGACATTGTCCGTGTCTTGAAGCCGGGTACGCCGCTTTCGTGCGGCCCGGTCCCTCTGCGAAAGGCAGGACCATGGCGGGTAACGACCTCGGCTCCCTTCTCGGCGGCCTCCTCGGCGGCGGCCAGAGCGGCGGTGCCGGCGGCGGAGGCAACATTCTCGGCTCGCTGCTCGGCGCACTCATGGGCGGCGGCGCGGGCGGCGCGGGCGGTGCGCAGGCGGCCGGAGGCGCCGCGAACAACCCGCTCGCCGGCCTGCTGGAAATGCTCACCAAGTCCGGCCTCGTCGACCAGGCGCAGTCCTGGGTCGGCACCGGCACCAACCAGCCGGTCAGCGCCGACCAGATCAAGGAGGCGCTGCCGGACGACACGCTCCAGAAGGTCGCCGAGCAGGCGGGCGTCACCCCCGACGCCGCCGCGGCCGAGATCGCGCAGGCCCTGCCGACGGCCGTCGACAAGCTGACGCCCAACGGCTCGGTCCCGTCCGGTTCGCTGGAGGACATCATCAAGGCGCAGAAGCTCTGACACGGCTGCCCGCCGGGGCCCGGCCGCCGTCCCACTGGGCGGGCGCCGGGCCCTCGCGGCGTCCGGGCTGGCTACCCTGGCCCGACAGCCCGTCACCTCGCCGAACGCAACCCTGGAGTGCCCCGTGAGAACCGCCGTCGTCATCGGAACCGGACTGATCGGCACCTCCGCGGCGCTCGCGCTGACCAGCCGCGGCATCACCGTCCACCTCGTCGACCACGACCCCGCCCAGGCCCACACCGCGGCCGCGCTCGGGGCCGGCACGGACGAGGCTCCCGAGGGCAGGGTCGACCTCGCGATCGTCGCCGTGCCCCCGGCCCACGTCGCGGCGACGCTGGCCGACGCGATCGGCCGCGGGGCCGCGCGCGCGTACGTGGACGTGGCCAGCGTCAAGGGCGGGCCGCGGCGGGAGCTGGAGGCGCTCGGCGTCGACGTGACGGCGTACATCGGCACGCACCCGATGGCGGGCAAGGAGCGGTCGGGGCCGCTGGCCGCCACCGCGGACCTCTTCGAGGGCCGCCCCTGGGTGCTGACCCCGACCCGTGACACGGACCACGAGGTGCTGAACCTCGCGCTGGAGCTGGTGTCGCTGTGCCGGGCCGTACCGGTGGTCATGGACGCGGACGCCCACGACCGGGCGGTGGCGCTGGTCTCCCACACCCCGCAGCTGGTGTCGAGCATGGTCGCCGCGCGGCTGGAGGAGGCCGACGAGACGGCCGTCCGGCTGTGCGGGCAGGGCATACGGGACGTCACCCGGATCGCGGCCTCCGACCCGCGGATGTGGGTGGAGATCCTGTCGGCGAACCCGGGGCCCGTCGCCGACGTCCTGGCCGGCATCGCGGCCGACCTGGAGGAGACCGTCGAGGCGCTGCGCGGGCTCCAGTCGGCCGACGTGGAGAAGCGGCGGGGCGGCGCGGCCGGGATCGAGGACGTGCTGCGGCGCGGGAACGCGGGGCGGGTGCGGGTGCCGGGCAAGCACGGCGCCGCGCCGACGCTGTACGAGACGGTGGCCGTGCTGATCTCGGACCAGCCGGGCGAGCTGGCGCGGATCTTCGCGGACGCGGGGCGGGCCGGGGTCAACATCGAGGACGTGCGGATCGAGCACGCGACGGGGCAGCAGGCCGGTCTGGTGCAGCTGATGGTCGAGCCGCGGGCCGTCGCCGGCCTGACGGCCGAGCTGCGTGAGCGGGGCTGGGCGCTGCGGCAGCAGTAGCCGCGCCGATGGCTCCGCCGGGGGCCGCGCCAAGCATTCGGGGCTCCGCCCCGGGCCCCGCGCCTCAAGCGCCGGCGGGGCTGGATGTGGGCTGCGCTGGGT
>NZ_JBHXNP010000094.1:0-38614 GCF_042719495.1 Streptomyces sp. NPDC058525 | reverse complement strand
GGCACCAGGGCCGGGGGCGGCACCAGGGCCGGGGGCGGCACCGGGGGCGGCGGGGCCGGCGGCGCGGGCGGGGCCGACGCCAGGGTCGGGGCCGGCACCGGCGTCGGCGAGGCCGGCGGGGCCGGGGCCGACACCGGGGCCGGTGCCGACACCGGGGGCGGGGCCGACACCAGGGCCGGGGCCGGCACCAGGGCCGGGGGCGGCACCAGGGCCGGGGGCGGCACCGGGGGCGGCGGGGCGGGCGGGGCCGGATCGGCCGAAGCCCGGCCCCGCCGACCGCGCCGACCTCTCAGACCCCGCCGATCCCGCCGCCCCCAGGCGGCCCGGGCCGCCTCCGGTGCCCGGTACGAAGAGGATCAGCACGACCACGCCCAGCGCGGCGACGCAGGCGCTGACCCCGAACACGGCGTCGTAGCCGTCGACCGCCACGCTCAGGATGAGGAAGGCGGCCAGCGGGCCCAGCAGGGCCCCGGTGGTGTCCATGGCCCGGTGCACGCCGAACGCGCGGCCCTGCGACTCGGCGGGTGTGGACAGCGAGATCAGCGCGTCGCGCGGGGCGGTGCGCAGGCCCTTGCCGGTGCGCTCCAGCGCGAGGACCATGCCGATCGGGCCGAGGCTGTGGGCGAACAGCAGCAGCGGCTTGCACGCGGCGGACAGGCCGTAGCCGATGCCGGCGATCAGCTTGTGGTTGCGGACCCGGTCCGCGAGGTGCCCGCCGGTCAGCTGGACCAGGGCGCTGACGCCGTTGTAGACGCCGTCGAGCGCGCCGAACCCGAGGGGGCTGAGGCCCAGTCCGGCGATCAGGTACAGGGGCAGTACGGCGGTGACCATCTCGGAGGAGATGTCGGTGATCAGGCTGACCGTGCCCAGTGCGAGGACGGCGGAGGCGACCGCCGGCGTCCGTCCGGGTCCGCGGTCCGGCGCGCCCTGCGCCCCGGCGGGGGCGGAGCGGTCCGCGAGGTACATGGTCAGGAGCTCCTCGAACTCTCGTCCCGCAGCCAGGTGGAGAAGTCTCCGTTCCCGATGGCCCTGCGGGCCCCTCTGCGGGCGGCGAGAGCGGCCGCGGCGAACACCACGACCCCGGGGAGCAGCCGCGGATCCGACCGCAGCAGCGCGCGCAGGTCGGCCGTGCCCGTACGCGCCGTCGGCGGGGGCGAGTCGGCCCGCCCGCCGCGTAACGACTCCTGGAAGCGCTCCAGTTCGGCGGAGGAGGTCGCCGCGCGGATCCGCCGTCTGATCAGGTCCGACCAGGTGCGCGGCGGGTGGACGACGACCCGCGCCGCCTCGACCACGCGCCGCTCCCCCGGGCCGAAGGCGAGGGACGCGGCCAGGTCGTCGGCCATCAGCGGGGGCAGCGCGGCGATCCGCGCATGCCCCTCCTCGGACACCGCGATGACCCCCCGGCCGAACAGGCCGGCGCGGACGGCGGGCAGCCGCTGCCACACCCGGTAGTACGCCCGTACCGGCCATGCGCAGCCGGCCAGCGGGATCTCCCGGCCCGGGGCGGCGGCCAGCAGCTCCGGGCTCCCGGCGAGCGCGGACGTCAGGGCCCGTACCCCGTCGGCCCCGAAGACGACGTCGGCGTCGACGTAGAGCCGGGGGAAGCCGCGCGCGTGCTCGTCGCCGGCCCGAAGGGCCCGGTGTTTGGAGGGAGTCGGGATCTCCACCACCCGAACGCGCGGGCCCCGCTCCGCCGCCACGCGGGCGGTGTCGTCCGTACAGCCGTTGCACACCACGACGATGTCGGTCCCGGAGGCCGGGGTGCCGGACAGGAGGGCGTCGAGGAGGCGGCCGATGACCCGGCTCTCGTTGTGGGCCGGTATCACGATGCTGGTCACCCGGGAAGTATGCACGGTCGAACACTCGCTCCAGGCGTTTGTCGCCAACTCTCCACGGGCGTAGGCCCGGTGGACTAGATTGACCGTCGTTACGGGGTGGGCTGCCTGGGGGAACACGCGGCCCGCCCGTGGCCGGGCCGGCGCGCGGGGAGCGCCGGGCGGCCGGGGGGGCGGAGCGAAGGGGAACGCTTTGAATCCTCCCCCAGCTGAAGCAGGGGGATTCCTGGCTCACGCTGCCTGCGGGTCAGCGACCCGACAGGTCTTCCACGATCAACACCAGCCGGGTTGAAACCAGCCCGGGTTGCACAGCAAAGCTTGGAGGTACACGTGCTGTCTTGGTTCTCGATCAGCACACCGTGCGTGCTTGGTTCTCGCTACGCACAGTGGCCAGCTTACCCGACTGGAGGAATCCGGTGAAGGACACTGCAAAGGAAGCCGGGTCCGTCGGCCCGGCGCCCACCGGACCGTTAGGCGTCGCCGTGGTCGGCGCGGGCTATTGGGGCCCCAATCTCGTCCGCAACTTCCAGTCCAGTCCGGAGTTCCGGCTCCGCTGGCTGTGCGATCTGAACGTGGACCGGGCCCGGCAGGTGCTGGGCGGCTACTCCACGGTCGAGGCGACCGCGGACTACGCGGCGGTCCTCGCCGACCCGGCCGTCGAGGCGGTCGCGGTGGCCACTCCGGCCGGAACCCACCTGGACGTGGCCCTGGCCGCGCTGCGCGCCGGCAAGCACGTCCTCGTGGAGAAGCCCCTCGCGGCCACGTACGAGGACGGGCTGAAGCTCGTACGGGAGGCCGAGGAGCGCGGCCTCACCCTGATGTGCGACCACACGTACTGCTACACCCCGGCGGTGGGCCGCATCCGGGAGATGGTCCGCTCCGGCGAGCTGGGCGACATCCAGTTCGTCGACTCGGTCCGGATCAACCTGGGGCTCGTCCAGAAGGACATCGACGTCCTGTGGGACCTGGCCCCGCACGACCTGTCGGTCCTCGACTTCATCCTCCCGGACCACGTCCAGCCGGTCGCGGTCGCCGCCCACGGGGCCGACCCGATCGGGGCCGGGCAGTCCTGCGTGGCGTACCTGACGCTCCAGCTCAGCACCGGCGCCATCGCGCACGTCCACGTCAACTGGCTCTCGCCGACGAAGGTGCGGACCACGATGGTCGGCGGGTCCAAGCGGACGCTGGTGTGGGACGACCTCAACCCCTCCCAGCGCGTGGCCGTGTTCGACCGCGGCGTGGACCTGACGGCCCCGCAGGAGATCGGCGCCGACGAGCGCCGCGAGATGCTCGTCTCCTACCGGACCGGCGACATGGTCGCGCCCGCGCTCGGCGAGAAGGAGGCCCTGCGCAGCATGGTCGAGGAGTTCGCCGCCGCGATCCGTACGGGCCGGCCGGCGCTGACCGACGGCCGGGCCGGCCTCAAGGTGCTGGACATCCTCGAAGCCGCCTCCCGCAGCCTGGAGTTCCGCGGCGCGGTCGTCGGACTGCGCACCGGCCGCTGACCGTTCGCGGCGCGGCCGCGGGCCGCCCCGACCACGTGCGCGGCCGTCCGCGGTCGGGCGCCGCCGTCCGCGGCACGTGCACGGCGGTCCGCGGCCGTTCGCAGGGCTTCAGCGGACCTTCCGACACCCTTCGCAGACGTCTTCGCAGACGTCTTCGCAGACCTTTCGCAGACCTTCCGCACGCAAGACCGTGACCGACTCAGTAGGGGCAGGGCGTTGAGCAGCGTACGAGGCAAGAGGATTCTGGTCACCGGAGGAGCCGGCACCATCGGCTCGCACCTGGTGGACCTGCTGGTGGACAACGGGGCACGCGAGATCGTGGTGCTCGACAACTTCGTGCGGGGACGGGCCGCGAACCTGGCCCGCGCCCTGCCGAGCGGCGTGGTGGAGGTCGTCGAGGGCGACATCCGGGACGCCGCCGCCGTCCGCAAGGCGACGGAGGGCACCGACCTGGTGTTCCACCTCGCCGCGATCCGGATCACCCAGTGCGCGGAGGAACCGCGGCTGGCGAACGAGGTGATGGTCGACGGCACGTTCAACGTGCTGGAGGCCGCGGCCGCCGCCGGGGTGGGCAAGGTGATCGCCTCGTCCTCGGCCTCGGTCTACGGGCTGGCCGAGACCTTCCCGACCACCGAGCGCCACCACCCGTACAACAACGACACCTTCTACGGGGCGGCGAAGGCCTTCAACGAGGGCATGCTGCGCAGCTTCCACGCCATGTACGGGCTGGACTACGTCGCGCTGCGCTACTTCAACGTGTACGGGCCCCGGATGGACATCCACGGGCTGTACACCGAGGTGCTGATCCGCTGGATGGAGCGGATCGCCTCGGGCGAACCGCCGCTGATCCTCGGCGACGGCACCCAGACCATGGACTTCGTGGACGTCCGGGACATAGCCCGGGCCAATCTGCTGGCGGCCGAGTCGGACCTGACCGACGAGGTGTTCAACGTCGCGAGCGGGACCGAGACCAGCCTGCTCGAGCTGGCGCTGGGCCTGCTGGAGGCGATGGGGGCGGGCCCGGACCTGGTGCCGGAGCACGGGCCGGCCCGCGCCGTGAACGGGGTGACCCGGCGCCTCGCGGACACCGGGGAGGCCGCGCGGCGGCTCGGCTTCACGGCGGAGATCGACCTGCGCGGCGGGCTGCGGGACCTGGTTCGGTGGTGGCGGGCCGAGCGCGCCGCAGACACGGCCGCGGGCGCCTCGGCTGCCGGTGCTCCGGGTGCCTCGGATGCCTCGGGTGCCGCGGGAGACGCCCGATGAGCGCCGGCGCCGGGGCCCGGATCCCCGTGATGGTGCCGTGGCTTGGCGAGGAGGAGGCGCGGGCCGCCGCCGACGCGGTGCTCTCGGGCTGGGTCGCGCAGGGCCCCCGGGTCGCCGAGTTCGAGCGGGCCTTTGCCGAGCGGGTGGGCGCCGGGCACGGCATCGCCGTGAGCTCGTGCACCACCGCCCTGCACCTGGCCCTCGTGGCCCTGGAGCTGGGACCGGGCGACGAGGTGGTCGTCCCCTCCCTGTCGTTCATCGCCACCGCCAACGCGGTGCGCTACGTGGGCGCGCGGCCGGTGTTCGCGGACGTCGAGGAGGCCACCGGCAACCTGACCCCGGCCACCGTGGACGCGGTCCGCACCCCCCGTACGAAGGCGGTGCTCGCCGTCCACCAGGGCGGGGTGCCCGCGGACGTGCACGCGCTGCGCGCGGCCTGCGCCGACTGGGACCTCGCCCTGGTGGAGGACGCGGCCTGCGGCATCGGCGCGACCGTGGGCGGCAAGTCCGTGGGCCACGGCGCACTGCTCGCCGCCTGGTCCTTCCACCCCCGCAAGGTGATCACCACCGGCGAGGGCGGCATGCTGACCACGGACGACGCCCAGTGGGCCGAGCGGCTGCGGCGGCTGCGCGAGCACGGGATGAACGTGTCCGCGGCGCAGCGGCACGCGAGCGGCACGCCGATCGTCGAGAGCTATCTGGAGGTCGGCTACAACTACCGGATGACCGACATCCAGGCCGCGGTCGGCCTGGTGCAGCTGGGCAAGCTGGACGCGATCGTGGCCCGGCGGCGGGAGCTGGCGGCCCGGTACACCGAACTGCTGCGCGCCGTCCCCGGCGTACGCCCGGTCGGGGACCCCGCTCACGGCGAGGGCAACTTCCAGTCGTACTGGGTGCTGCTGGCCGAGGACTTCCCGGTCGGCCGGGACCGGCTGCTCGGCGTGCTCGCCGAGGCGGGCGTCTCGGCCCGGCGCGGGATCATGGCCTCGCACCTGGAGCCGGCCTACGCGGGACACGGCGCGGCGCCGCTTCCGGTGACCGAGCGGATCAGCCGCGACTCGCTGATCCTGCCGCTGTTCCACACCATGACGCGGGAGCAGCAGGACCGGGTGGTCTCGGTGCTGCGCGAACAGGCCGGCGGATGAACGGGCCGCGGGTCACCGAGGACCTGCTGATCGTCGGTGCGGGCGGGTTCGCCCGGGAGACGGCGCAGGCGGTACGGGACGTGGCCGCGGCCGACGCGGCGCGGGGCCTCGCGCCGCGCTGGCGGCTCGCCGGGCACCTCGACGACGACCCGGCCCTGCACGGCCGGGAGGTCGACGGGACGCCGGTGCTGGGCGGCTCGGACCGCGTGCACGAGCTGTGGGACGCCCGCGTGGTGGTCTGCGTCGGCAGTCCGCGCGACTACGCCGTACGGGCCCGGCTGGTGCGGCGCCTGGGGCTGCCCGTGAGCCGCTACGCGACGGTGGTCCACCCCACGGCGGCGGTGTCGGGGTCCTCGATGCTCGGCGCGGGCTCGGTGCTGCTCGCGCATTGCGTCCTGACGGCCGCCGTCCGGCTCGGGTCGCACGTGACGGTGATGCCGCACGCGGTCCTCACGCACGACGACGCGGTCGGGGACTTCGCCACCCTCGCCTCGGGGGTGCGCCTCGGCGGCGGGGTGCGGCTGGGGCGGGGGGCCTATCTGGGGGCGGGCTCGCTGGTCCGCGAGTACACGACGGTCGGCGCCTGGTCGCTGACCGGTATGGGAAGCACGGTGCTGGCCGATGTGCCGCCGGGCGAGGTGTGGGCCGGGAGCCCGGCCCGCCGGCTGCGGGCCGCGGACGGTCCGGCCCTCGACGAGCTGCGCACCGATGGGGAGATGACCGGCCGGTGGCCGGGGACACGGATGGAGAGCCCAGTCTCATGAACCAGATACCGCTCGTCGACCTGAAGGCGGCGCACGCCGAGGTGGCCGGGGAATTACGGGCCGGCTTCGACCGTGTGCTGGCCGACACCGCCTTCATCGGCGGTGAGGAAGTCCGCGCGTTCGAGGGCGAGTACGCGCGGTTCGCCGGGGTCCGGCACTGCGTGGGCGTCGCCAACGGCACCGACGCCCTCGAACTGGCCCTGCGCGCGAGCGGGGTCGGCGTCGGGGACGAGGTGGTGCTGCCCGCCAACACCTTCATCGCCACCGCGGGCGCCGTCGCCCGGATCGGTGCGCGGCCCGTGCTGGTGGACTGCCTGCCCGGCAGTCTGCTGATGGACCCGCGGGCCGCGCTGGACGCGGTCGGCGGGGCCACCCGCGCGGTGGTCCCCGTCCACCTGTACGGGCAGTGCGCCGACACCGCGGAGCTGGCCGCCGGGCTGCCGCCGCACGTACGGGTCGTCGAGGACGCCGCGCAGAGCCAGGGCGCGACCCGGGACGGCCGCTCCCCCGGCAGCGGCGGGATCGCCGCGACCAGCTTCTACCCGGGCAAGAACCTGGGCGCGTACGGGGACGCGGGCGCGGTGGTGACCGACGACGAGGCCAGCGCCGACCTGGTGCGGGCCCTCGCGAACCACGGCGGCGTCGCCAAGTACCGGCACGACGTGGCCGGGTTCAACAGCCGCCTGGACGGTCTGCAGGCCGTGGTCCTGCGGGCGAAGCTGGGCCGGCTCGCCGAGCGGAACGCGGCCCGCCGGGCCGCCGCCGCCCGCTACGACGCGCTGCTGGACGGCCTGGCGGCCGCCGGGCGGCTCACCCTGCCCGTGACCGAGCCGGGCAATGTGCACGTGTGGCACCTGTACGTCGTACGGGTCGCCGCGGGCGCCGACCGCGACGCCGTCGTCGGCAAGCTCAACGCGGAGGGCATCGGCGCGGGCGTGCACTATCCGGCCCCGGTGCACCTCACCCCGGCCTTCGCCCACCTCGGCCACGGCCGCGGTGACTTCCCGCACGCCGAACTGGCCGCCGACCGGATGCTCTCCCTTCCGCTCTTCCCGCAGATCACCGCCGAGCAGCAGCAGCGGGTCGTGGCCGCGCTCGCCGACGCCCTGCGCTGACGCCCCGTGCCGACGTAGACGATGAGGTCCAGATGAACAGACGGACGAGGCTGCTCCGGTACGGTCTCTTCACCGTGACCGCGGCCATGATGGCCACGGTCCTCCCCCCAGCCTCGGTGGCCGGTGCGGCCGACCCCTGCGGTCCGGGCACGAACGCGATCGTGTGCGAGAACTCCAAACCGGGCACGCCGATGTCCGACTGGTTCGCGCCCAGCGCGTACGGAGACATCAAGGGTTTCCCCGGCCAGGCGAGCGTCCAGGCCGGGGACACCGTGCAGTTCAGGATCCAGTCGCCGACGCCGTACCGCGTGTCGGTCTACCGGCTGGGCCACTACGGGGGCGACGGGGCCCGCCTGATGTCGACCGCCGCCCAGGCGGCGCAGACGTATCCGGCGAACGTCGCGCAGGGCGGGAACCCGGCCGCGTGCACGACGAAGCCCTCCACCGGGCTGGTCGACTGCGGCACCTGGCCGGTCACCGCGACGTGGACGGTGCCGGCCGACGCCGTCTCCGGCCTGTACGTGGTCAACTTCGACCAGACGGACGGCAACGGCGTGATGCCGTACCCGTTCGTCGTCCGCAACGACTCCAGCCACTCCGACATCGTCGTGCAGACCAGCGACCAGACCTGGCAGGCGTACAACAACTACGGCGGCCAGGACCTCTACGACGGCGGCGGGCCCGCCCCCGACGGGCGGGCGTACGAGGTCAGTTACAACCGGCCGATGGACATCGGCGGGGACAACGGGATCTACGGGTCCGAGTTCCAGATGGTCGCGTGGCTGGAGCGCAACGGCTACGACGTCAGCTACATGTCCGGCATCGACATGTCGCTGCGCGGCGGGACGCTGCTGCGCAACCACAAGGTGTTCATGTCCTCGGGGCACGACGAGTACTGGACCCAGGACCAGTTCACGAACGCGCTGAGCGCGCGCCGCGCGGGAGTCCACCAGACGTACTTCAGCGGTAACGAGGTGTTCTGGAAGACCCGTCTCGCGCCGAGCATCGACGGGGCCGCCACCCCCAACCGGACGCTGGTGTCCTACAAGGAGACCAAGCTGTCCTTCCCCCAGCCGAACGGCATCCCCGACCCGAGCGGGATCTGGACGGGCACCTTCATGGACCCGGCCAGCGCCACGGGCGGGCGGCCCTTCCAGCCGCAGAACCAGCTGACCGGCTCGATGTTCAGCGTCAACGGCTACCGCAGCGACGCGATCACCGTGCCGGGCACCTTCGCCAAGCAGCGGCTGTGGCGCAACACCAGCGTCGCGAACCTCACGCCCTCGCAGACGGCGACCTTCCCCACCGGCACGCTCGGCTACGAGTGGGACAGCGACGTGGAGAACGCCAGCCGGCCCGCCGGGCAGATCCAGATGTCGTCCACCACGGTGGACATCGAGGACGGCAAGCTGCTGAAGGACTACGGCAACACCTACGGCAACGGCACCGCGACGCACAGCCTGGTGGCCTTCCGCGACCAGACCTCGGGCGCGCTGGTGTTCGGCGCGGGCACCGTGCAGTGGTCCTGGGGCCTGACCAACATGCCCACGGGCAACCCGGACGACACCGTGGTCACCGCGGACAAGCGCATGCAGCAGGCCACGGTGAACGTGTTCGCCGACATGGGGGTCCAGCCCAAGTCCCTGCAGGGCGACCTGGTCGCCTCCACCGCCTCCACGGACACCGTGGGCCCGGCGGTGACCGTGGCCGGCCCGGCGGCGAACGCCACCGTGCCGGCGCTGCGGCCGGTGACCGTGACGGGCACGGCGGCGGACACCGGCGGCGGCGTGGTCGCCCGGGTGGAGGTTTCCACCAACGGCGGTACGACCTGGAAGAAGACCACGGGCCTCGGGCCCTGGAGCTACACCTGGACGCCGACCGTCCCCGGCTCCGTGCAGATCAAGGTGCGGGCGGTCGACGACAGCGTCAACATCGGCGCGACCACCACCGTGCCGCTGACCGTCGGCCCCCAGCAGTGCCCCTGCACCGTGTGGCCCGCCGCGGCCGTGCCGGGCACCGTCAACGCCGGTGACGGCAGCGCCGTCGAGCTCGGCGTGAAGATCCGCTCCTCGGTGGCCGGCTCCATCACCGGAGTCCGCTTCTACAAGTCCCCCGCCAACACCGGCACCCACACCGGCAGCCTGTGGAGCAGCACCGGCCAGCGCCTGGCCACCGGCACCTTCACCAACGAGACGGCGTCCGGCTGGCAGCAGCTGAACTTCTCCAGCCCGGTGCCCGTCAAACCGAACACCACCTACATCGCCTCCTACTTCGCCCCGAACGGCGGCTACTCCTTCGACACCACCTTCGCGGGCGGGGACGCGGGCCTGGCCCCGCTGACCGCGCTGAAGAGCGGCACCGACGGCGGCAACGGCGTGTACCGCTACAGCGCCACCGGCGGATTCCCGTCCACCGCCTCCTCGGGCAGCAACTACTGGGTGGACGCGGTCCTGGACACCTCCACCGCGAGTACGACGCCGCCCACCGTCACCGCCACCTCGCCGCAGTCCGCGGCGACCGGAACGCAGATCACGGCGGCGGTCACGGCCACCTTCAGCACCGCCGTCGACGCGGACACGCTGGTGTTCACCGTGAAGGACGCCGGCGGCGCCACCGTCCCGGGCACCAAGGTCCTTTCCGTCTCGAACCGCGCGACCTTCACCCCGTCCTCCGAACTGGCCCTGAACACCACGTACACGGCGTCCATCCGGGCGTCCGACCTGTGGGGCAACGCCATGACCGCGCCGGTCACCTGGAACTTCACGACCAGCGCGAGCCCTCCGACGGTGACCTGCCCGTGCACGCTGTGGAGTGGCAGCGCGACGCCGAGCACCGCGAACGTGGGCGACGACGCCAACTCGGTGGAGCTGGGCACCCGCTTCCAGTCGGCCGTCAGCGGCTACATCACCGGTGTCACCTTCTACAAGGGCCCCGGCAACACCGGCACCCACACGGGCAGCCTGTGGTCCGCCTCCGGCACCCTGCTGGCCACCGGCACCTTCGGCAGCGAAACCCTGTCGGGCTGGCAGCAGTTGCAGTTCGCGACGCCCGTGCCCATCACGGCGGGCACCACGTACGTGGCCTCGTACCACGCGCCGAACGGCAACTACTCGGTGGACGGCGGCTACTTCAGCGGCGCCCACCGCTCCTACCCGCTGGTCGCCCCGGCCGACACCCCCGGGAGCGCGAACGGGCTCTACAAGTACGGGCCGTCCACGGCGTTCCCCTCGAACACCTTCGGCTCGGTGAACTACTGGGTCGGCCCGATCTTCACCACGACACTGCCGTCCGGCATCCGGTCGGACGGTTCGACGGAGGTGTCCGGCCAGTGAGCACCGTCAGCGTGGTGATCCCCTGCTACAAGTACGGCCACTTCCTGGCCGACTGCGTCAAGAGCGTCCTGGACGAACAGGAGGGCGTCGACGTCCGGGTGCTGATCATCGACGACGCCTCGCCCGACGACTCCGCGACGGTCGCGCGGGCGCTGGCGGCCGGCGACCCGCGGATCGAGGTCCGGGTCCACGAGCGCAACCAGGGGCACATCGCCACCTACAACGAGGGCCTCCTGGAGTGGGCCCACGGGGACTACGTCGCCCTGCTCTCGGCCGACGACCGGCTGGTCCCCGGCGCCCTGGTACGGGCCGCCGCCCTGCTCGACGCACATCCGGAGGCGGGCTTCGCCTACGGCAGGCCGTTGCGCTTCCGGCACGGCGGTCCGCTGCCCGCGGCCCGTACGCAGGGCACGGGGTCGGTCGTCTACCCCGGGCGGTGGTGGCTGGAGCGGCGGTTCCGGGAGGGCACCGGGTGCATCACCTCACCGGAGGTGGTCGTGCGGACCAGTCTCCAGCGCAAGGTCGGGGGCTACGATCCGCAGCTCCCGCACGCCGGGGACATCGAGATGTGGATGCGGCTCGCGGCGCACGCGGACGTGGGCTATGTGCGCGGGGCCGACCAGGCCTTCTACCGGGTCCACGGAGACAACATGTCCACCACGGACTTCGGCGGGCAGCTCGACGACCTGCGCCAGCGGCTCGTCGCCTTCGACTCGGTGCTGGACAAGTGCGGCGGGCTGCTCCCGGAGGCCGACCGGCTGTCGGTCGCGGCGCGCACCCGGCTGGCCCGGTACGCGCTGCGGCGCGCCTATCGCGCGTACGACCGGGGGCGCACGGCGGTGGTACCGGTGGACGAGCTGGTGGAGTTCGCCGCGCAGTGCCTGCCCGGCGGGTACGCGTCACTGGCCGAGTACCGGGCGCTGGGCCGGCGCCGCCGCATCGGCGCGCGGGCCATGCCCTACCTCCAGCCGCTGGTGCTCTCGGCGGTGGCCGACCGGGGCCGCGAATGGCTGTGGTGGCAGTCGTGGAAGCGCCGAGGGATCTGATGTTCCGTCATATCCCGTCAGCGGGAGGCCGCCACCGCCGGCGCCCGGCCGGTTCCGGCCGGGGCCTCGTCGGCGGCGGCTCCGACGTCGGCCCCGGTCCGGGCTTCGGCCCCGGCCGGGGCGCCTCGGCGGCCACCGTCGCGCTCGCGGCCCCGCCCGCGGCGCAGCAGGAGCCGGTCGGTCCACAGGGCCGCCGGCACCCCGCCGAGCGCGGCCAGCAGGGCGACCCCGGCCAGGCCCCGGCTCTTGGTCCCGTGCTGCGCGACCGCGGTCGGCGGCACCAGGACGTACACGCTCATGCGCGCCGAGTCCGGTATCCCCTGCTGCGTCTGCATGTCCGTCAGGTGCCGGGAGTAGGTGTCGATGACCGCCCGCACGGCCGCGTCGGCCGCGTCGGGATCGGTCTGCTCCGCCTGGACCTGCAGGGAGGGGATCAGATAGCGCGGGGTGACGCTGGTCCCGCTGTTGCGCGGGATCAGCCGGTAGGTGCCGGTGACGCCCGCGGCCCTGAGCTCGGCCTCGCCCGCGGGCGAGGCCAGCTGCTGCACCGCCGCGTACGAGACGGCGGCGAGCGGCGGCTGGAGATTGGCGAGCTGGTTCGGCTGGCTGCCGGTGACCGGCGGCTTGAGCACCACGATCGCCGAGCTCAGGTAGGTCACGGAGGGGCGGAGCACCTGGAGTGCGCCGGCGGCCGCGAGCACCATCGCCACGACCAGGACGTACCAGCGCCGACGCAGCGCGCGGACCAACTCACCAGGCGACACGGGGATTCCTTCCGTCGTGATCAATCCTCCCAGGACACGGGCAGGCCCGCCATCAAATCCGTTATGCGGGCGGGGTGTTCGTGAGCATCGGTGACATAGTGGCGGTGCTGCGGCGCCGTTGGTACGTGATGCTGCCGCTGACCCTGATCAGCCTCCTCGCGGGCCTGCACCTCTACCGGTCGGTGCCGGTGTCGTACCAGTCGCAGAGCTCGGTGGCGCTGATCGACTCCGCCGCGGTGGCCGAGCTGGCCCCCGCCTTCGGCAATCCCATCGCGAACGCCGGCGGTTCGCTGGTGGTGACCGCGGACGTGCTGATCAGGACCCTGTCGGGGACCGACGCGGCACGCGATCTGCACGCCCTCGGCGTGACGGACCCCTATACCGTGGGTTTCGCGGCGAACACCTCGGGACCGATGCTCACCCTGACCGTCACCGGGACGGACCGGGCGAAGGTGCTCAGGGAGACCACCACGCTCACCGAGTTCGCCGGCGAGCAGCTCAACGCCCTCCAGGCGGCGGCCAAGGTGCAGCCCGCGTACTTCGTGCAGACCGCCCCGGTGGTGCTGCCGCAGACCCCGGTTCCGCAGCTCAAGAGCCGCTACCAGCAGGTGCTGGGGGTCGTCATCCTCGGCACCACCGCCGGCTTCACGCTCTCCTTCGTGACCGACGGCCTGCTGGGTGCCCTGCGCCGCAGGCGCGCGGCAGCCTCCGCGGGGGCGCAGCGCAAGGGGCGCCGGCGCAGGCTGCCCCGCGGCCGTCAGCTGGACGCCACCGCCGTGCTCACCGGCTATCTGGCGCTGGCCTTCTTCATCCCCTCGAACCTGACCCTGCCGGGGCTCGGCGGGGTGGGCACCCCCGCCAACGTCTACGCCCTGCTCGGCCTGTTCTGGTATCTGGCGGCCTGGTTCACCGGCCGGATCCGCCCCGCGCCCGGCACCCGGCTGCCCCGGGTGGTGATGGGCGTGCTGGCCGTCTCGGTACTGGCCTCGTACCTCGCGAACGCCCTGCGCGCCGCCTCGCAGAAGGAGGTCCTCGCGGCGGACCGCGGCCTGATCGGGCTGCTCGTGTGGGTGTCCCTGGTGGTGCTGGTCTCCGCCGGGATCCAGGACCGCTCGCGCCTGGACGTGCTGCTGCGGCGGGCCGTGGTGATGGGGGCGGTGGTGGCCGCGATCGGCTTCCACGACTTCTTCACCGCGACCAACATCGCCGACAAGATCAGCATCCCGGGGCTCCAGTCCGCCGTCGCCCAGATCACCACCCTGGACCGGGGTTCCTTCACCCGGCCGCGCTCCACCACCGCGCAGCCCCTGGAGTTCGGCGGGATGCTCGCCATCCTGCTGCCGTTCGCCGTGCAGCAGGCCCTCGATCCGGTACGGCGGCACCTGAGGGCCTGGCGCCGCTGGGGCCCCGTGGTGCTGATGGGGGGCGCGCTGCCGCTGACGGTGTCGCGGACCTCCATCATCGGGGCGCTCATCGTGGTGCTGGTGATGGTGCTGCGCTGGAAGCCGGAGCGCCGGTGGAGCGCGATCGGCCTGCTGATCGGTGCGGTGGCCTGCTTCAAGGTGATCATTCCCGGGCTGATCGGGACCATCACCGCGCTCTTCGCCTCGTTCCTGACGAACTCCGACAGCAGCACCCAGGCCCGTACCGTCAAGTACAGCGCGATCGTCCCCTACCTCGACGAACGCCCCCTGTTCGGGCGGGGCTTCGGGACCTTCCTGCCCGAGCTGTTCTTCTTCACCGACAACCAGTACATGCTCACCCTGGCGGAAATGGGCCTCGTGGGGCTGCTCGCGCTCCTGGTCCTGCTGTTCACCGGCATCCACCAGGGCGGCGCCATCCGCAGGCTGGCCCGCACCGAGTCCGACCGGGAGCTGGGGCAGGCCTTCTTCGCCTCGGCCCTGGTCTCCCTCGTCATCGCCGCCACCTTCGACGCCCTCAGCTTCCCGATGTTCGCCGGAATGTTCTTCCTGACGATCGCCGCCGGAGGCAGCTACCTCGGGTTCCTCCGGCGTACGGCGCCGGAGCCCGCAACCGTGGAGACCCCATGCAGCCCAACCAGCCAGCCGCCCGCCGACCGGACCCCGGTACCGGCCCCGTAGCGGTCCTCGTGGTCACCTGGAACAGCTCCGCCGTGCTCCCGGAGTTCCTCGCCTCGCTGCCGGAGGGCATGGCCGGCCTGGACTGGCGGCTGGTCGTCGCCGACAACGACTCCGCCGACGGCACCGTGGACCTGGTCCGCTCGCTGGCCCCGGACGCGACGGTCGTCCAGACCGGCCGCAACGCCGGCTACGCGGCCGGGGTGAACGCGGCCCTCGGAGCCGCCGCCGGGTGGGAGGGCGGCTTCCGCGCGGCCCTGGTGTGCAATCCGGACGTCCGGATGCGGCGCGGCTGCGCCAAGGTGCTCGTGGACGCGCTCGGCGCCCCGCTGTCCGGCGGCGGCCGGGTCGGGATCAGCGTCCCGCTGCTGTACGAGGAGGACGGGCGGACGCTGCTGCTGTCGCTGCGCCGCGAGTCCCGGGTGACCCGGGCGCTCGGCGAGGCGGTGCTGGGCAACCGCCGTGCCGGGCGGTTCCCGAACTGGAGCGAGCTGGTCACCGATCCGTCCGTGTACGAGCGGGCGACGGTCGCGGACTGGGCGACCGGGGCGCTGATGGCCCTGTCCCGGGGATGCCTGGACGCGTGCGGCCCCTGGGACGAGTCCTTCTTCCTCTACTCGGAGGAGACCGACTACTGCCTGCGGGCCCGCGACCTCGGCTTCCGCACCCGCCTGGAGCCCGCGGCGTCCGCCACCCACCTCGGCGGGGACTCCCGGGTGTCGCCCCGGCTGTGGACCCTGCTCACGCTCAACCGCGTACGGCTCTACGGGCGCCGGCACGGACCTGCGGCGACGGCCGCCTTCCGGATGGCCGTGCTCCTGCGGGAGGCCTCGCGCGCGGCGCTCGGCCGCCCGGCGAACCGCGCCGCCGCCAGGGCCCTGGCCGGCCGCTCCGCCCTGCGCGCCACCCCCGGCCCCTAGCCGGCCGGGCCGTCCCAGGCCGTGTAGAAGCTCTCCGGGTTGACCAGGTAGCGGACGGTGGGGCGGGGCAGGTGGCGCACCTCGTGCCGGCGGGCGTAGCGGCGGACGAGCTCCCAGTCCTCCCGGGGCAGCACCTCGGGGGTGCGGCGCAGCCTGCTGAAGTGCAGGGCCCGGGTGCGGCGCGCGACGAAGGCGTTGGTGTCCAGGAAGGCCTCGCGGGCGGCGCGGCGGCGGTCGAAGGGCACCGACAGGACGTCGCGCTCCGTGCCGTCGGGCAGCACCCTGCGCAGCGCGGTGTACACGGCGTCGGGTCCGCCGGCCGGCTCCAGCGCCGCGAGGGCCTGCTCCAGGTGGTCGGGCTCCCACAGGTTGTCGTCGTCCAGGAAGGCCACGTACCGCGAGCGGGTGAGCCGGATGCCCACGTTGCGCACGACGCCCGCGGTGGCCGTGTTGCGGGCCAGGGACACCGCGAACAGCCGTGGGTGCCGCTTGAGTTCGGGCAGTCCCGCGCCGTCGTCGACCACGATGACCACCTGGTCGGCCACGGTCTGCTCCAGCGCGGAGCGGACCGCCGCGCGCAGCGCCTCGGGGCGCCGGTGGGTGGCGATCACGGTGGCGACGAGGGCGGCCGGGGGCCGGCCGAGCACGGCGGCGAGCCGGGCCGTCTCGGCGTCCTCGAACCGCCGCAGCCGGACGGCGGAGGGGGCGAGCAGGATCTTGTTGCGCGCCTCGAAGAGCACCAGCCAGCCGAAGGCGCGCTTGAGCAGTTCCCAGGGGGCGCGCGCGAGACGGCGCATCATGGACTCACCTTCGTCAGCCGGCGGGTTGGGGGGTGACGGGTCTGCCGTCGGACATGCGGTTGCCCCGCCACACGTTGCCCGCGCCGCCCGCGTTCCAGGCGGTGACGGGACCGTAGGCCCCGCTGTTGGGGTGGTACTGGGTGGAGAAGACGTTGTCCGTGACCTGGATGCCGGTCGCGCCGGGGCCGCCGCCGTAGAGCGCGTACGCTCCGCCGGCCAGCCAGTTGCCCTCGACGACGACGGAGGTGACGGTGCCCGTGTCGGCGAACAGGCCGACGGCGGCGGTGGCTCCGCGGTCCACGGCGGTGGAGTTGAGCAGGGTGTTGTGACGGATGGTCAGCCGGCCCTTGTTGCCGCCTCCGCTGATCACGGCGTCGGTGTGCTGCCATTCGCCGCCCTGGTTGCGGAACGCGACGATGTCGTGCACGTAGTTGTCGTGCAGGTCGCCCTGGCCCATGGACAGGGCGTTGCCGAACACCGAGATGTCGCACCAGCCGACCTCGATGGAGCTGCCGCCCATGTTGGAGACCGCGTAGTTCACCCCGCCGTTGTCGGGGCCCTTGCCCGGTACGGCCGTGATGGTGGTGTGCAGGACCTTCAGCCCGCTGAAGCCGGGGCGCAGGTTGATCCCCCACCAGTTGGCCGAGGTGATCCGGCTGTCGATGACGGTGACGTCGTTGGCGTAGATGTCGAGGGAGCCGCGGATGTCCCAGCCCTTGATGACCGTGCCGTCCTTCCTGACGGTCATGTTCCCCGTGTCGTGCCGCTCCAGGGCGATCCGCGGGCCGGTGCTCCGCGCGTCGGGGTATCCGCAGTCGCCGGGTGCGGCGCAGTTCTTCGGGGAGGGGGTGCCGGGGCCGGCCGGGGGTGCGGCGGTGCCCGTACCGGTGTCGGACGGGGACGCGGACGGTGTCGCGGAGGGCGTGCCGGGCGGTGTGGCGGCGGCGGACGCGGAGGGTGCGGGCGACGGGGCGGGCGGCGGCCCGGCCGACGGATCGCCCGCACCGGTCCGGTCGGCCTGCCACCAGGCGAGTACGACGGCCAGCAGCACCACGGCGAACGCCCAGGCCGCGAGCCGCCTCCGGTCGCGGATCACGAGGTGCCGCGCAGGTGGCCGCGGCTGGGCAGGACGCACAGCGCGTACGCGAGGGTGCCGGCGGCCGCGGTCGCGGCGAGGGCGAGTACCCCGCCGCCGAGCCGGTGCGCCAGGCCGAGGACCACGGCGGACATCACGACTCCGCCGAGGAAGGGCCAGGCGCAGGCCCGGGCGACGACGGCGAAGCGGATGCCGCCGCGGTGCAGGGCGACGAGGTAGACGGGCACCACGACGACCGCGGCGACCAGCACCTGGCCCTGGGCCACCCCGGCGATCCCGCCGGTACGGGCGCCCGCCACGAGGACGGGGACCAGGAGGAGGAGCCACAGGCCCTGGACGGCGATCAGCGAGCGGCGGTGCCCGATGGCCACCAGGCAGTCGTAGGCGAGTTCGCAGCCGATGCGGATCAGGCCGAGCGCCATCAGCCAGGGCAGGGCGCGGGCGGCGGGCCCCCAGCGCTCTCCGTAGACGAGCTCCACGATCGGCCCGGCCAGGCCCGCCAGCAGCACGCAGAGCGGGACGGTGGCCGTGACCAGGACGGCGAGGCCGCGCCCGAACCCGTCGGCCAGTACCTTCGGTGACTCGGCCAGCCGGGAGAATCCGGCGAAGGAGACGCGGCGGGCCGCTTCGGAGACGATCCGCACGGGCCATCCGGAGATGTTGAAGGCGAGCACGTAGAAGCCGAGCGCCAGCTGGTCCAGGGTGGAACCCACCACCATGGGCGGCACGTTGGCGACGCCGAGGGCGAGCAGACTGGCCCCGGCGAGCGGCAGCCCGAACCGCAGCAGGGCGCGGGCCTGTTCCCGGTCCCAGCCGAACCTGAGGGTGCCGGGGGCCGCGAGGCAGCAGCCGGCGAGCGCGCCCGCGCTGCCGGCGACGGCGCCCCAGGCGAAGCTCATCGCGCCCCAGCCCTGGACGGCCAGCAGCAGGGTCACGGTGGTGCTGAGCACGAAGTTGACCGCGTCGACGGCCATCCGCCGGCCCTGCTGGAACGCGCGGGTGAGGAAGCCGGCGGGCACCTGGGACAGGCCGTCGAGGACCACGACCACGCACATCACCCGCAGGACGCCGGTGGCCTCGGGCGAGCCCAGTACCCCGGCGACCGCCGGGGCGAGGGCGAAGAGCACCGCGTACAGCAGGCAGCTGGAGGCCGCGCTCAGGCTGAGGACGGTCGGGGCGAAGCGGCGCGGGTCGCCCTCCCAGCGCACGATCGCCAGGGAGACGCCGAGTTCGTTCGCGGAGAGCAGGACGAGCAGGACGGTCTGGGCGATGCCGTACACGCCCCAGGCCTCGGGGCCGAGGAAGTAGCGGGCGAGGATGATGCCGGTCGCGAAGTTGCCGAGGCGCATGACCACGGTGTTGACCAGGCTCCACCGGGCCGCCGAGCCGACCTTGCGGCCGAGGGACGGGGGCGGCGGCGCGGGGGCGGCCGTCCGCGTACCGGCCGCCGCGGCGCCGGTCACGGCGAGGACCCGGCGGAGACGGTGTCCGGGGAGCCGTCCGCGACCGCTCCCCCGGCGGGACCGGCAGCCGGTCCGGCCGCTTGTCCGGCCGCTTGTCCGGCCGCTTGTCCGGCCGCTTGTCCGGCCGCTTGTCCGGCCGCTCGTCCGGCCGCTCGTCCGGCCGCTTGTCCGGCCGGCTGCCCGGCCGTGAGACCCGTGCCCGGTCCGGCCGCCGGTGCCGCCCCCGGTCCGGCGGTGCCCGCCGTGAGGCCCGCGGGGCGGTGCCTGCCGGGCCGCCGCCTGCGGGCCTCGACGAAGAAGGTCGCGACCAGGCTGAGCACGAAGCCCAGTACCCCTGCCATGACCAGGTACTGGAGCCTGGTCTTGGTCTGCGCCTCCGGCTTCTGCGGGGGCACGATCGTCGTCATCCGGATCATGGCCTCCGGTGCCACCGACTGCTGGGTCTGGAACTCCTGCAGCCGCTTCTCGGCGTAGGCGGTGAGGATCTCGTCCGACTTCAGGACGGCGGCCGGGTCCGTGCCGGTGACGCTCAGCCACATGAAGGGGCCCTGTGCGTTGTCGGCGATCTTCGCCTCGTGCACTCCGGTGACGCCGAGGGACTTGAGGTCCGCGACGGAGTCGTCGGAGTTGAGGTTGCGGGCCAGGCCGTCGGCCATTCCGGTGAGCGAGGCCTGGGTGCTCAGGAAGGGGTTGCCGTCGAAGGCCACCGTGGCCTTCTTCGAGTTCAGGAGCGTCACCGTGCTCTGCGACCGGTATTCCACCGGAACCAGCAGGTACACGGCGGCGGTGAGCGCCGCCGTGATCGCCAGCCCGGGCAGCAGCACGTACCAGCGCCTGCACATGACTCGCCAGATCTCGGCGAGGTCCATGGTCTTCCCCCTCTTGTGACTACGGTTGCCGCGGGACGAGATCGGTCGGTCTGAGCCGCGTCCGCGCGGTCCCGCCGTCCAGCAGGACCCCGGCGATGCGGTCTCCGGCGCGGCCGTCCCACAGCTCGGGGCAGCGGGGCGCGGGCGGATCGTCGAGCACCCGCTGGGCGGTGGCCACGATGGCCTCCGGATCGGTGCCCGCGAGGATGTTGGTGCCCTGCTCGACTGTGATGGGGCGCTCGGTGTTGTCGCGCAGGGTCACGCAGGGCACGCCCAGGGCGGTGGTCTCCTCCTGGATGCCCCCGGAGTCGGTGAGCACCAGGCGGGCGGAGTCCTGCAGGGCGATGAAGTCGAGGTACCCGGCGGCCGGCACCAGCCGGATGCCTTCGGGTACTCCCGCTTCGGCGAGCCGCTCGGCGGCCCGCGGGTGCACGGGCAGCAGCAGCGGACAGCGGCCGGCGATCTCGCCCAGGGCCTTCAGCAGGCCGCGCAGCGCGCCGGGGTCGTCCACGTTGGCCGGGCGGTGCAGGGTGACCAGCCCGTATCCGCCGCGGGTGAGCCCGTACCGGTCCAGTACGTCCGAGCGCCGGGCCCGGTCGAGGTTGGCGAGCAGGGTGTCGATCATGACGTTGCCGACGACGTGGATCTGGTCCTCGCGGTAGCCCTCCGCCCGCAGGTTCTCGGCCGCGTCGGGCGAGGGGGCCAGCAGGTAGTCGCTGACCCGGTCGGTGGCGACCCGGTTGACCTCCTCCGGCATGCCCCAGTCGCGGCTGCGCAGCCCGGCTTCCACGTGGGCGAGCAGCGGGCCGGCCTTCGCGGTCACCAGGGCGCAGGCGAGGGTGGAGTTGATGTCGCCGACCACCACCACGGCGTCCGGGGCGACCTCGTCGACCAGCGGCTCGAAGGCCGCCATCACCCGGCCGGTCTGCTGGGCGTGGCTGCCGGAGCCGGCACCCAGGTAGCGGTCCGGGGCGCGGATGGCGAGGTCGCGGAAGAACACCTCGTTCATGGACTCGTCGTAGTGCTGGCCGGTGTGGACGAGGACCACCTCGGCGCCGCGGCGCTCCAGTGCGTCCATCACCGGTTTGATCTTCATGTAGTTGGGGCGGGCCCCGGCGACGCAGATGATCCGGGCGGTGCGTCCCGCGGTCGGCGTGGTCGCAGTGGTCGGAGTGGTTTCCGTGGTCGGCGTCGTTGCCATGGCTCAGAGCACCTCCACGGTCGGTCCGGACAGCCGGTTGCGGCAGTCGAGGACGAAGGAGGCGTGCTCGGTGACCAGGTGGTAGTCGAAGGAGTCGTGGTCGGTGAGCAGGACCACCACGTCGGCTGCCGCCAGTTCCCTGCGGGTGGGCTCGACCCGTACGAGGCGGGCGTCGACCTTGATGTTCTCGACCACGTGCGGGTCGGCCGCGCGCACCTTGGCCCCCATGTCGAGGAGCAGTTGCGAGACGCGCACCGCGGGCGACTCCCGCGCGTCGCCGGTGTTCTTCTTGTACGCGAGCCCCAGCAGCAGGATCCGGGAGCCGTTGACCGAGCGGCGCTTGGAGTTGAGCGCGTCGATGACGCGTCGGGTGACGTACTCGGGCATGTGGCTGTTGATGTCGTTGGCGAGCTCGACGAAGCGGAAGCTCTGGCCGAGTTCGCGCTGCACCCGCCAGGACAGGTACGAGGGGTCGATGGGCAGGCAGTGCCCGCCGACGCCCGGTCCGGGGGTGAACTTCATGAAGCCGAAGGGCTTGCTGGACGCGGCCTCGATGGCCTGCCACACGTCGATGTCGAGGTGGCGGGCGAACATCGCTATCTCGTTGACCAGCGCGATGTTCACGTGCCGGAAGGTGTTCTCCAGCAGCTTGGCCAGCTCGGCCTCCTTGGGCGAGCTCACCGGCACCGTGGTGTCGACGAGGTCCCCGTAGAAGGCCTCGACGGCCTTCAGGGAGCGGGCGTCGACTCCGGAGACCACCTTGGGCGTCTGCTGGAAGCCCCAGACGGCGTTGCCGGGGTCGATGCGCTCGGGGCTGTAGCCGAGGTGGAAGTCGACTCCGGCGGTGAGCCCCGAGCCGTCCTCGAGGATCGGCGCGAAGAGTTCCTCGGTGGTGCCCGGGTAGGTGGTGGACTCGAGCACCACGGTGGCGCCGGGCCGCAGGAACCGGGCCAGGGTGTGCGCCGACTCCTCTATGTAGCGGAGGTCGGGGGCCCCGTCGTGTAACGGGGTCGGGACGGTGACGACGGCCACGTCGAAGCCGCCGCAGTCCCGGGCCAGTTCGGTGGGCCGGTAGGTGCCGAGCGAGAGCGCCCGGGCCAGCCGTTCGGAGCTGACGTCCTCCACGTACGACTCTCCGGCGGCGAGGCTCTTGACCCGCCGCGCGTCCACGTCGTACCCGACGACCTGGTGGCCGACCTCGGCGGCGCGGATGGCCAGCGGGAGGCCGACGTATCCCTGTCCCACGACGACGACACGCATCAGTGACTCCTGTTCGCGGAACCGGCAGACGGGGTGCGGCGGATGAGCTCGCGGACCGTCATGAGGAGGAAGGCGGTGTTGGTGGTGAGGTAGCGCTTGCCGAGGCGGCGGGGCTCCTGGAGGGTGCGGTAGAACCATTCGAGGCCCATCCGCTGCCAGACCGCGGGAGCCCGTTTGGTGATCCCGGCGAGGATGTCGAAGGAGCCGCCGACGCCGTGCACCACGTGGGCGCCGGTGCGGTCGCCGTAACCGGCGGTGAAGATCTCCTTCTTGGGCGAGGTCATGCCGAGGAACAGCAGCTGGGCGCGGGTGTCCGCGATGGCGTCGGCGACCGCGCCCTGTTCGGAGTCCGCGAAGTAGCCGTTGCGGCTGCCGGCGACCCGCAGTTTCGGGAACCGCTCGGAGATCTGCCGGAGCATCATCTCCAGGACCTGCTGCCGGGCGCCGAGCAGGTAGACGGAGATGTCGGCGGCCTCGGCGGCGGCGAGCAGGCGCATGAACAGGTCGATTCCCGCGACCCGTTCGGGAAGCCGGACGCCGAGCACGCGCCCGGCCCAGACCACGGCCTGGCCGTCGGCCAGGACCAGGTCGCAGCCGGCGACCGCCTCGGCGAGGCGGGGGTCGCGGCGCATGTTGACCAGCTTGGCGGCGTTGACCATGCCGATCTCGATCCGCTCGCCGCGGCGGACCGCGTCCAGGCAGCGCCGGACGGTCTCGTCCATGGTCAGGGCGTCGAGTCCGACTCCGAAGAGGATGTGTCTCCTGGTCATCCCTGCGGCCCCCCGAGCCAGGCGAACAGCATCCAGCCGAACTCGTACGGGCGGCACTCGCGGTCCACCGCGACGGGCCGGAAGAGCCGGTCGAGCGGGGCGAGCCGCGCGTGCGGGGCCACCCGGGTGGTGAGTCCCCGGGCGGCGCGCACGGCCTTGCGGGGGTCGCCGCGGTAGACCTTGCGCCAGGTGACGCCGAGCTCCTCGCGGATCATGGGCTCGCGCGGGGTGCCGGCGGGTCCGGCGAGTTCGGGCACCTCGGTCATCCAGCGCAGCCCGCGGCGGATCTCCGCACCGAAGTCGGTGCCGCCCGCTTCGGCGAGGTCGAACAGGGCGGTCGGGGCCATCGCGTGCTGGTGGACGCTGTAGACGGGGTAGCCCTCGACGAGGGTGCCGTGGCGGGCGTCGTAGTGCCACCACCACTGTCCGCCGTCCCCTTGCAGGGCGCAGATGCGGGCGGCGCAGGCGTCGGCGGCGGCGAGGGCCTGCGGGTCGCCGCCGCTCGCGTGCAGCCGGGCCAGCGCCTGGAGCGGATAGGTCTGGTCGGCGAAGCAGGCCACGTGGGAGCGGTAGCCGGGCAGCAGCCCGGGCCCGGTGGCGTGCGGGAACAGCGGGCTGCCGTCGATCCGGGCGGCGAGCAGCCGGTCGCGGGCCGCGGCGAGGCGGCGCTCCACGTCCGCGGTGCGGCGCGCGGCGGTGAGGGCGGAGAGCACCCAGGCCGCCTCGACGGTGTACTGCGGCTGCCCGGGCCGGTCCAGCTCCGCCACCCGGGCGAGGGCGTCGGCGAGCTTGGGGTGGCCGGTTTCGGCGGCGGCCCAGGCGATGAGCGCCGCGTCGCCCAGGTTCGTCACGGCGGGCAGCCGTTCGACGAGCACCCCGGTGAACTCCTGGGCGGTGCGTCCGCCGAACAGCGGGCGCTGCCGGTCTTCGGGCAGGAACCGGGCGCCGAGTGCGGTGATGGCCGCGTACCGGGTGCTGGTTCCGCGCTGTTCGAGGCCGCGGGTGCCGTCGGGCGAGGCCTTGCCCACCCGGGTGAAGACGAAGTTCTCGGCGCCCGGCAGGTACATCCCGGGCAGTCCCGCCTCGGCCAGCGCGAGCAGCCGCTCGGCGAGGGCGTGCAGCGGCCGGTCCTCGTGGGCCAGTGCTGCTAATCGTGTGGTGGTCATCGGGTCCCCACCCCGACTCCCCCGGTGCTGCGCGCACCCCGTATGTCCGAGCTGTACGGCTCCAACACACCTACCCCCTCTGATCACTCCTCGGACGGACCTGGCGGTCGTCACTCCGCGGAGGGGGATTGCGCGTGACGACGACGCCCGCGCCTGCGACTCCCTTGTCGCCTGCGGCACGAGCCGTCCGACGGACGCCGACTGGACCCCCCAGCGATGCCTCGGACCGGAGCGCGCGCGTCGACGGCAGTGTGCGCGGGCGCGGTGAAGCCGCGCCGCACGGCTCTGCCCGCGGTGCCCTCGTCGTGTACAACCCCCCACTGAAACAGGCCTGTTGCCTGCTCAGATCCCTTGTGCAGGGACACGGTATGCCCACGGATGTTCGTTGATTGTGGTTTTGAGGAAATGCCGGTGCCCTAAATTGCCGACATTCCGTCAGGTGCGCTCGATCAGCGCACCGTCCTTCTCCTCGTGCAGCGCGCCGGTGCGCGGGCACTCCCAGACGCCCGGCTCGCCCTCGCGCTCCACGAGCCGGACCCCGGCCCGGCCCACCCAGCCGATCCGGCGGGCCGGGACCCCTGCGACGAGGGCGAAGTCGGGTACGTCCCGGGACACCACGGCCCCGGCCGCGACCAGGGCCCAGCGCCCGACGCGCACCCCGGCCACGCACACCGAGCGGGCGCCCAGCGAGGCCCCCTCGGCGACCACGACCCCGGCGGCCTCCCAGTCGCCGCCGCGCTTCTGCCGGCCGTCGGGATCGACCGCGCGGGGGTAGAAGTCGTTGGTGAGCACCGCCGCGGGGCCGATGAACACCCCGTCGCCCAGGACGGCGGGCTCGTACACCAGCGCGTAGTTCTGCAGCTTCACGTGGTCGCCGATGCGCACGCCCGGTCCGACGTAGGCACCGCGGCCCACGATGCATCCGCGGCCGAGCCGGGCGTCCTCCCGTACCTGCGCCAGATCCCAGATGGTGGTCCCCTCGCCCAACTCGGCCGTCTCGTCGACCTGGGAGGAGGGTTGAATGCGGACACTCACGGAGCGGTCCCCTAACGGTTCGCGAGGTGTTCGGATGCACGCGCGTACGAACGGAGCATATGTGCCCAAGGCTTGACGGCTCTGCCGGTCAACCGACTGTTCGCCGAGCGGACTTGACGCTCATTCGTAGCGGTACAGCAGGGACTCGCGCTCGCTCTCGCGGATCTTCTCGATGGCCGCTTCCGGCAGGCCCAGGTGGGAGCGGGTGACCTCGGCGGAGCTGGGGACGGCGTCCTCGGCGAGCCACTGCTCGGGCTTCCAGGCGTTGCCGCGCAGGAAGGCCTTGGGGCAGTGCTGGTACACCTCCTCCACGTCCACCACGATCGCGGTGCGCGGCGGCTTGCCGACGGCGGTCAGCCGCTCCAGCAGGCCCGGGTCGGCGGTGACGCAGGCCCTGCCGTTGACGCGCAGGGTGGTGGCGCGTCCGGGGATGACGAAGATCAGGCCGGCCCGGCCCGTCTCCACGATGTTGTGGCTGCTGTCGAGCCGCTTGTTGCCGGTGGCGTCGGGGACGGCGAGGGTGAACTCGTCCAGGACGGACACGAACCCGGCCGGACCGCCCCGCGGGGTCACGTCGCAGTGGCCGGCGGCGCCCGCGCTGGCGATGAACACCAGCGACGACCGGCCGATCACGGCGCGGGCGACGTCGTGGATGCGGTCCACCGCCTTGCGGCGCACCAGCTCGCTGGGTTCCTCGTAGAGCTCGCGCAGCTGGGCCGTGTTCTGGACGGCGCCGGCGCTCAGGGCATCGAATATGCGACCGCTGTGCGGCGTGGTGGTTGTCACGGCCACGCAATCTATCCGACCGCGTCCGGCCCGGCCGTGGGCGTGTCATGCCCGCCCGAGCTCGGCGTTCCGGCGGCGCCCGGCGCGTTGACGTGGGCGGCCCGCTGAAACCCGATCGGGTGTGTGGCGTTAGTAGGGACGACCACCGCGCCCCGCCGGGCGCGGTCCTGCGGCGAAGACGCGTACGAGGAGCACGATGAGAGTCCCGATGCCGGCCCGACGCGGCCGCGTGAAACTGGCGGCCCGGTGCCGGGTGGTGACGGAGGCCCCGGCCTTCGGCATGGCGGTCTTCGCGGTGATCCTGCTCAACGCGGCGCTGATGGGCGTGGAGACGTACAGCGGGCCGGCCCGGGAGTACCGGCAGGTGCTGGAGGCCGCGGAGGAGACCTGCCTGCTGGTGTTCACGCTGGAGATGCTGCTGCGGATCGGCGCGCACGCCGACCGGCCGAAAGCATTCTTCCGCGATCCCTGGAACCTCTTCGACCTCGCGGTGGTGGCCGCGGCCTTCCTCCCCGTCGTCCGCGAGAACGCCACCCTGCTGCGGCTGCTGCGGCTGGCCCGCGTCCTGCGCAGCGCGCGCTTCCTGCCGCACCTGCGCATCCTGCTGATCGCCGTGGGCCGCAGCCTGCCGGGCACCGCCAGCTTCCTGTTCGTCGGCGCGCTGGTGCTGTACGTGTACGCCATGGTCGGCTGGGTCTGCTTCGCGGAGTCCGACCCGCAGCACTACGGGTCCCTGGGCCGCGCCGCGCTCACCCTGTTCCTGCTGACCACCCTCGACGGGCTCACCGACGCGGTGCGGGCCGGGCTGCAGATCTCGCGGCTCAGCATCCTCTACTACGCCTCGTACGCCCTGCTCGCGTCCTTCGTGCTGGTGAACGTACTGATCGGGGTCGTGCTGAACTCCCTCGACGAGGCCCGCGAGATCGAGGCGGAGGCCGAGGCCGAGCGGGCGCCGGGCCCGGCCCCCGGCCCGGCCAAGGGGCCGCTCGCGGGCCCGGCCGCGGGCGGGCAGGACCTCGCGGACGCCGGGGACGTCCGGGAGCGGATCGCCACCGCCCGCCGCGCGCTCGACGAGATCGAGGCGAGCCTCGCCGCCGGGGAGCGGCCCCCGGCCCGGCAGCTGGAGGCCTCGCACCCGGGGCCCTGACCGCGGGCCGCGGCCGGGGCCCGGCCGCCGGGGGTCAGCCCAGGGCGAGGGCGAGCGCCGCAAGTCCCTCGGTCACCGCGCCCGTCATCCGGTCTCGCAGTTTCGTGCTTCGGCTCCTGTCGCTCGCTCCAGTGCGGCTCGAGTCGCCTGGAGCGTAGGAGAGTTGAATGACGCATGGCAGGCCGGGGAGTGACGTGCGGACGGCCGGGGAGCCGCTGTGAGAACGGACACGTCCGGATCGCGGAACCCGACCCGCGGCTCTCCCCATCGAACGGGGCGTCGGGCGGGGCGTCGGACGCGGATGCGGATGCGGGGCGGGAGTACCAGATGTTCAGCAAGGTGCACGGACGGGCCGTACGGGTCACCGTGCTGGTCTGCGTCCTGGGCGCGCTCGTCCTCGTGGGCGGGCGGTACCTGTGGGAGCTGCGCGGCCTGGTCGCGAACCGCGCGGACGGGGACCCGGCGCGGGGCGTCTACCAGCAGGACCCCGAGCGTGCCGACCGTACGGCGGCCGCCGTGCTGGACGGGATCGTGCGCGAGGACCCGGTCGCGCCGACGGACGGCGGGGCCTTCGCCGACGGCGGCGCCCCGGTGGACTGGCGCTCCGGCGGGTGGCAGCCCTCGGACCCGCTGGAGGCGCGGCCCGCGCCGGCCGAGCCGGCCATCGGGGCGCTGTTCTCCCCCGGCACCGACGGCGACCCGGACCACCACTGCTCGGCCGGGGTGGTCCACTCGCCGCAGGGCGACCTGATCGTCACCGCCGCCCACTGCGTGTACTCCTTCGGCTTCCGCACCAACCTGGCCTTCGCGCCCGGCTACCGGGACGGCGTGGCCCCGTACGGCGTCTGGGTGCCCACCCGGATCGACGTGGACCCGCGCTGGACCGCGGACGAGGACCCCGACCACGACGTCGCCTTCATCCGGCTGCGCCGCCCCGGCTATCCGGGCCAGCGGCTGGAGGACATGACCGGGGCCCTGCGGGTCTCCTTCCGCCCCGAGCTGCCCGTTCCCGCGCGGCTCGTGGGCTACCCCAACGGCTCCGAGCAGCCGCTGGACTGCCGCAGCACCGCCCGCGCCGCCGGGCCGGCGCAGCTGCGGTTCGACTGCGCGGACGTACCGAACGGCACGAGCGGCGGCCCGGTGCTGACCGACGGGCACACGCTGATCGGGGTGGTCGGCGGCCGCGACGGCGGGGGCGACGACATGACCTCGTACAGCAGCTACTTCGGGGACGCCGTCCGGGCCCTGTACGACCGCGCGACAGCGCCCTAGGCCTGCCGCGCTGAAACCTTTTTCTAGAATGACCCTCTATTTACGGGTCTTGCTAGGCTCTCCGGCACGGCCGTCCGGGCCGCTACCCCCACGGACACCGACGGGATCGACATGTCTCCAAAGCAACAACGCGGCGAGGCCACCGTCGACCAGCTCCTGACCGCCGCGCTGCGGGTGTTCGCCGAGTCCGGACAGCAGGGGTTCACCGTCAACGCGGTCGTCTCGGCCAGCGGGGTGAGCCTGGGCAGCCTCTACCACCACTTCGGCAACTTCGACGGCCTGGCCGCCGCCCTCTACATCCGGTGCATGGACCAGCTGTGCGACGACATGGTCGCCGCCCTGACCCGCTGCCGGACCGCCCGCACCGGCGTCCAGTCGTGGGTGGCGTCCTATCTGCGCTTCACCCAGGAGCACCGGGACGTCGCCCTGTTCCTGCACGCCTCGGCCTACTCGGGCTACCTCGTGGCCCACGCGGAGGAGATCGGGGCGGCCAAGGCGGAGAAGTTCGCCACCATCATGCAGTGGCTGAAGGTGCGCATGGAGCGCGGCGAGATCGCCGCGCTCCCGGCCCCGGTGATCGAGGTGATGGTCATGGGCCCGCTCACCGAGGCGGCCCGGCGCTGGCTGTCCAGCACGTACGAGATCGACCTGGCGGAGGCCTCCCGCCACCTCCCGGAGCTCATCTGGCGCTCCCTGCGGCCGGAGCCCGACCCGGCCTAGGCTGCGGCGCCGCTCTCCGGCGGGCCGTGGTGGGCCGGGTAGGCACGACGAAGCCGGCCCGGGCCCCGGGTGAGGCGCTCGTAGTGCCGCCGTTCGTTGGCGGTGCCCCGGAAGCCGATCGGCGACGACAGCGGCGCCGCGCCGTGCAGGGCGTCGTACATGACCGGACTGCGCAGGCTGCGGGCGAACCCGAGATGGGAGTCGTAGCGGGTGGTCTGCGGTGCGGGATGTCCGAGGGCGGCGAGCCAGGCGGGGGCGTTCGAGGTGCGTCCCGTCGCGTCGACGACGAACGCCGCGCGCAGCGGGTCGGCGTCGCGCAGCTGTACACCGGTCACCGAGCGGCCGTCCGGCCCGCCGAGGAGTCCGGTGGCCGGGCAGCCGTCCCGGACCCGAATGCGCCGGTCGCGCAGCACCTCCCCGCGTACCGTCCAGTCGAGCAGCTCCCGGCTGCCGAGCAGGATCCGGGCACCGGGGAGCGGGCGGAACCAGTCCGCGGGGCTCAGCCACAGGAAGTCCTTCGGCGACTCCAGCAGAGCGGCCCCGCCCGCGAGCGGCTTGTCCGTGATCCCGGGCAGCAGTTCCTCGATCACCTCCACACCGCGCGACCACAGCACGTGCACGTGCCGGGACTGCGGCACGCCGGGCCGGAACGCCGGGCCGCCGGTGGGCAGTTCGTCCTGGTCCACCACGGTCACGCGGGCGAAGCGCTCCGCGAGCACCCGCGCCGCCGGCAGCCCGGCCAGGCCAGGCCGGCGCCGAGTACCACCGCGTGGTCGCGGGGGGATTCTGGGTGGTTGTCCGGAGTGTCGTCCATGGCACCGAGTGTCCGGCGCCCCGGCCGCCCCGGTCAGGTGCCGCCCGGGGCGCCCGGAGGCGTCCCGGGGGCGGACGGGGGCGCGCCGGGCGCCGCGGGCCCGCGCGCCGGGCGAGCCCGGCGGACCCGGTGGGCCCGGCGGACCCGGTGGGCCCGGCGGACCAGGCGGACCCTGTGGACCCGGCGGGCCGTCCCGCGGGCGGCTACGGGCAGAGCACCGTCCAGGTGACCTTCACGTGCCCGCCGTCGTCCCCGCGAAACTCGCCGGTACGGGTGCCCGGCCGGTCGGTGTACGGGTCCCAGGCGGCGGTGCCGCGCGCGACCAGGTCGTCCGCGGAGGAGGCGTCGTGGTCCCAGAGGTACACCGAGAGCTCCAGCGGCGCCGGCCCGTGGCCGGTGCCCGAGCCGATCCGCTGGTGGAAGTACGGGTCCGGGTCGGTGCGGGCCCCCTTGTTGGGGAAGGTGGAGGGGTCGGAGCCGAACCGCGACCAGAGCGCCGTACGGGTGCCGTCGCCGGCGCATGGCTCTCCTCGGGGCTGCGACTCCACGACCACAAGTGACCGACGGGTAGCAAGCTAGCCCCGGGAGGTTCAGCGCGGTAGAGATGCGTACGAGACTCCTGTGAGCTTCTCCGAAGCGGCCCAGAGCCGTTCGCCGGACTTGTCGTCGAGGGTCCATTTCGCCCGCCAGGAACGGACGGGCGCGCCGCGCCATCCGAACCGCGGGCCGACGAACGCGTCCTGCCCGACCCCGGGCGCGGTGGCGGCGTACAGCGTGGGCAGCGCGCCTCCGGTGGCGGGCTGCGCGACGACGTCGTTGGCGAGCGCCACCCCGCGCGCGTAGAGCGTGCCGCCGTCCTGCGTCGCGCCGGCGTGCAGGTTGGTGGAGGCGTAGCCGGGGTGGGCGGCGGCCGCGGTGATGGCGGATCCGGCGGCGGCGAACCGGCGGGACAGCTCGTGGGTGAACTCCCGTACCGATGCCAGGTCGGCGAGGTCCAGCGCGATGAACTCGACCTCGGCGCCCGGCACTTCGGCGCGCAGCCGGATCTCGGCGGCCTTGCCGCGTGCGGCGCTGCGGCAGGCCAGCACCACGCTCGCGCCGCGCCGTGCGAGTTCCCGGGCGGTGATGTAGCCGATCCCGCCGTTGGCCCCGGTGACGACCGCGGTCCGGCCGCTCTGATCGGGGATGTGCGTGGCGTTCCAGCCGGGCATGGCAGCTCCCTCGGGGACGGTTGGGTTACCGAGGGTAGCCGGGTCGGGGGCGGGGTGGGAGAGGGGGTCGGGCAGGGGGTCGGGCAGGGGGTGTCCGGACGGGCGTCCGCGCAGGCCAGTAGGCTGCGGTCGGCCAGCCCTCCGCTTCCCGTCCCCATCCCCGTCTCCTTCTTCGCCTCCATCCCCGTCCACCTCCCCCTCCCGCCTCGTCCGCCCCCCTCCCCGCCCCCGTTCCCCCTCCGAGGTATCGCGCAGTGAGCTCCGCACCGCCCCCCGCACCCGTCACGGTCGTCGGCCTCGGCGCCGACGGCTGGGCCGGGCTCACCGCCGCCGCGCGGTCCGCGCTGTCCTCGGCCCAGGTCCTGATCGGCGGGCCGCGCCAGCTGGACCTGCTGCCGGCCGGCCCGTGCCCCGGTGAGCGGGTCGCGTGGCCGAGCCCGCTGCGGCCGGCCGTGCCGAAGCTGATGGCCGAGCACGCGGGCCGCCGGATCGCGGTGCTGGCCAGCGGCGACCCGATGTTCTACGGGATCGGCCGCGCCCTCGCCGAGGAGCTCGGCCCGGACGCGCTCGCGGTCCACCCGCACCCCTCCTCCGTCTCGTACGCCTGCGCCCGCCTGGGCTGGCCGGTGGAGGACACCGAGGTGGTCACGGTCGTCGGCCGTCCGGTGGCCCGGCTCGCGGCCGCCCTGCACGAGGGGCGGCGGGTGCTGGTGCTCAGCGCCGGAGCGGCCTCCCCGGCCGAGATCGCCGCCCTGCTCCGGGAACGGGGCTTCGGCCCGAGCCGGATCCGGGTGCTGGAGCAGCTCGGCTCCGAGCGCGAGGACTCGTACGAGGGCATCGCCGACGGCTGGGACCACCCGCCGGGCGACCCGCTGAACGTGGTGGCCGTGGACTGCCGCCGGGACCCCTCCCACCCGGCGCCCAGGCTCGGCGCGACCCCCGGCCTGCCGGACGGCGCGTACGAGCACGACGGGCAGCTCACCAAGCGCCGCGCGCGCGCCGCGACCCTGTGCGCGCTGGCCCCGGCCCCCGGCGAGCTGCTGTGGGACATCGGCGGAGGCTCCGGTTCCATCGGCATCGAGTGGATGCGCACGCACCCCTCGTGCCGGGCGGTGGCCGTGGAGCGCGTCCCGGAACGGGCGGCCCGCATCACCCGCAACGCGGCGGCGCTGGGCGTGCCCGGCCTGCGCGTGGTCGTCGGCGCCGCGCCCGGCGCGCTCGACGGGCTGCCCGCACCCGACGCGGTGTTCATCGGCGGCGGACTGACCGCGCCGGGGCTGCTGGACGCGGCCTGGGCGGCGCTCGCCCCCGGCGGCCGGCTGGTGGTCAACACCGTCACCCTGGAGTCGGAGGCGGTCCTCACCGACCGCTACCGGCGCCACGGCGGCGAACTGGTGAAGCTCTCGGTCGCGCACGCGGTGCCGGTCGGCGGTTTCACGGGCTGGCGGCAGGCCATGCCGGTCACCCAGTGGTCGGTGACGAAGTCGACGAACGAGAAGGATCAAGCATGACCGTGTACTTCATCGGCGCGGGCCCCGGCGCCGCCGACCTGATCACGGTGCGCGGTGCCCGGACGCTGGCCGCCGCCCCCGTCTGCCTCTACGCGGGCAGCCTGGTCCCGCGCGAACTGCTGGCCGAGTGCCCGCCGGACGCCCGGCTGGTCGACACCTCGCAGCTGAACCTGGACGAGATCATCGCCGAGTGCGTACGGGCGCACGCGGCGGGCCGGGACGTCGCGCGGCTCCACTCCGGCGACCCGTCGATCTTCAGCGCCGTCGCGGAGCAGATGCGGCGGCTCGACGCGGCCGGCATCCCGTACGAGGTCGTCCCGGGCGTCCCGGCCTTCGCCGCCGCGGCCGCCGCGCTGAAGCGGGAGCTGACCGTGCCCACCGTCGGCCAGACGGTGATCCTGACCCGCATCGCCCAGCAGGCCACGCCGATGCCGCCCGGCGAGGACCTGGCCACCCTGGGCCGCAGCGGCGCCCTGCTGGTCCTGCACCTGGCCACCCGCTACGTGGACCGGGTCGTGGACGAACTGCTGCCGCACTACGGCGCCGAGTGCCCGGTCGCGGTGGTGGCGATGGCCAGCCGCCCCGACGAGCTGATCCTGCGCGGCACGCTGGCCGACATCGCGGACCGGGTGAAGGAGCACGGGCTGGTCCGCACCGCGGTCATCGTGGTGGGCCGCACACTGGGCGCCGAGCAGTTCCGCGACAGCCACCTGTACTCGCCCGAGCGCGACCGGCATGTCTGCTGAACCGGGCCGCGCCCCGGACCGCCACATCCTGATCCTGGGCGGCACGACGGAGGCCCGCCGCCTCGCGGAAGCGCTGGCGGGGACGGCGGCGCGGGTGACGACCTCCCTCGCCGGTCGGGTCGCCGCGCCCGTGCTGCCGCCGGGCGAGACCCGGATCGGCGGCTTCGGCGGGCCCGCCGGACTGGCCCGGTGGATCACCGCGCACGGGGTCACCGACGTGGTCGACGCCACCCACCCGTTCGCGGAGCGCATGAGCTTCAACGCGGCCGGCGCGGCGGCCCTGACGGGGGTCCCGCTGCTGGCGCTGCGCCGGCCCGGCTGGACGCCCGGGCCGGGCGACGCCTGGACCTTCGCGGACTCCCTCGCCGGCGCGGCCGCCGTACTGCCGGGCCTGGGCGGCCGGGCGTTCCTGACCACCGGCCGGATGGGCCTGCACTCGTTCGCGCACCTCACCGGCACCTGGTTCCTGGTGCGTTCCGTCGACCCCCCGGCCCCTCCGGTGCCTCCGCGGCTCGAAGTCCTCCTGGACCGGGGCCCGTTCACCCTGGAGGACGAGCGGGAGCTGCTCGCCCGGCACCGGATCGACGTCCTGGTCACCAAGGACAGCGGAGGCTCGGCGACCGCCCCCAAACTCGCCGCCGCGCGCGAGGCGGGCATCCCGGTCCTCGTCGTACGCCGCCCCGCGGTCCCGGAGGGCGTGGCGGAGGCGGACTCGGTGGCCGCGGCCCTGCACTGGCTGCGCTACGATCACGCGCGCTGATCGCTCGTACGTGCGGCGAAGGCGTACGAAGGCGTACGAAGGCGACGGCATACGAAGGGGGCGGACATGGGGTCCGGCGGCAGAATCTCCGGGGCCCTGACGGCCCTGCTGGTCGGCGGCGTGCTGGCCGCCGGGTGCTCGGGCGGCGCACCGGCCGGGAACCCGGCCGCGGTGCCGCCGACCACCGCCCCGCCCGCACCGCCCTCGCCGTCCGCATCGCCGACGCCCGACCCTGCCACGCCCTCGCCGCCCGCTCAGACGCCGTCGTCGTCCGCCCCGGCCGCCGGCCCCGCGAAGGGGCAGGAGTCGCGGCGGCCGGCCGCAGCGACGTCCCGGCCGGCCGCGCCGCGCCGCTCGGCGGTGCCGCAGAACCCCTACAGCGGCCCCACGCCGCCGCCGGCGCCGCCCAAGCCCCCGATCGAGCCCTGGACGCCGCCGCCGTTCAACCCGAACGACCCGTCGATCCCGAAGGTCACCATGCCGCCGCTGCGATAGGCCGGGGCAGGGTCACGAGGTACCCGTCACGACGTACCGGCCACGGGGTACCGGTCACGGGTACCGCTCACGAGGTAGCCGGTCACGGGTACCGGCGCGGCGTCCAGGTGATCCGGGAGCCGTCGGCCCGCTCGGTGACCTGCGTCTGCGAGGAGCCGATCAGCAGGAGCGTGCGCATGTCGACCTCGGACGGCTCCAGTTCGGCGAGCGTGACGATCCGCACCGACTGCTCCGGCCCGCCCACGTCGCGGGCGACGACCACCGGGGTCTGCGGCGCACGCAGCTCCAGCAGCAGCTCGCGGGCCTGCGCCACCTGCCAGGTCCGGCTGCGCGAGCCGGGGTTGTACAGGGCGAGGACCAGGTCCGCGGAGGCGGCCGCGCGCAGCCGCTCCGCGATGACCTCCCACGGCTTGAGCCGGTCCGACAGGGAGATGGTGGCGTAGTCGTGGCCGAGCGGGGCGCCGGCCGCGGCGGCCGCCGCGTTGGCCGCGGTCACCCCCGGCAGGACCCGTACCGGCACGTCCTTGTACGCGGCCTGCCCGGCCACCTCCAGGACCGCCGTGGCCATGGCGAACACCCCCGGGTCGCCACCGGAGACCACGGCCACCCGCTGTCCGCGCCGGGCGAGGTCGAGGGCGAACTCGGCGCGCTCGGACTCCACCTTGTTGTCGGAGCCGTGCCGGATCTGGCCCGGCCGGACCGGGACCCGGTCCAGGTAGGTGGTGTACCCCACCAGCACCTCCGCGTCGGCCAGGGCCCGCCGGGTCTCGGGGGTCAGCCACAGCGGACCGGCGGGGCCGGTGCCGACGACCGCGACCTCGCCGGGGCCGGCCGGCACGCTGCCCGGGTTGCCGATCCGGCTGGGCACGACGGCGACCGCGAAGTACGGCACGGACTGCGGGTCGGTGTCGGCGAGGACCCCGGTCCGCTCGCCGGCCATGGTGGCGCGCTCGACGTAGCGGGCCTCGGCCAGCCGGCCGCTGCGCTCCATCGCCCCGCGCACGGCGGGGAAGGTCCGGCCGAGCTTCATCACGACCGCCGAGTCGGTGGCCGCCAGGCGGGCGGTGAGCTCCTCCTCGGACAGGGTGCCGGGGAGGATCGTCAGCACCTCCTCGCCCTCCACGAGCGGGGTGCCGAGGCGGGCGGCGGCAGCGCTGACGGAGGTGACACCGGGGATCACCTCGGTGTCGTACCGGTGCGCGAGCCGCTTGTGCATGTGCATGTACGAGCTGTAGAAGAGCGGATCGCCCTCCGCGAGGACGGCCACGGTCCGGCCGGCGTCGAGGTGCGCGGCCAGCCGGGCGGCGGCGGACTCGTAGAACTCCTCCATCGCGCCCTGGTAGCCGCCCGGGTGGTCGGTGGTCTCGGTGGTGACCGGATAGACCAGCGGCTCCTCGATCTGGCTCTCGCGCAGGTGCTTCGCGGCGATCGAGCGGGCGATGGACCGGCCGTGGCGCGCACTGTGATAGGCGACGACGTCCGCCGCGCCGATCACCTCGACGGCCCGCAGCGTCATCAGATTCGGATCGCCGGGCCCCAGCCCGACCCCGTACAGCCGCCCCTTGGCCTGCTCCGCGCTCATTCGGCCACGCTCGCGATGGCGTTGACCGCGGCGGCGGCGATGGCGCTGCCGCCGCGACGGCCGCGCACGATCAGGTGGTCGAGCCCGGAGGGGTGCGCCGCGAGGGCGTCCTTGGACTCGGCGGCGCCGATGAACCCGACGGGCACGCCGATGACGGCGGCCGGGCGCGGGGCCCCCTCCTCGATCATCTCGAGCAGCCGGAACAGGGCGGTGGGGGCGTTGCCGACGGCGATCACGGACCCCTCCAGCAGGCCCCGGTCGCGCCAGACCTCGAGGGCGGCGGCGCTGCGCGTGGTCCCCATCTTCGCGGCGAGCTCGGGCACGGCCGGGTCGGACAGGGTGCAGATCACCTCGTTGTCGGCGGGCAGCCGCTTGCGGGTGACGCCGCTGGCGACCATCTGCACGTCGCACAGGATCGGCGCGCCCGCGGTGAGCGCGGCGCGCGCCCGCAGCACCACCTCGGGCGTGTACCCCAGGTCCTTGGGCAGGTCGGTCATGCCGCACGCGTGAATCATGCGCACCGCGACCTGCGCGACGGAGGCGGGCAGCCCGGAGAGGTCCGCCTCGGCGCGGATCGTGGCAAAGGACTGGCGGTAGATCGCGGCGCCGTCCTTCTCGTACTCGAACACTCTGTACTCGCTCATTTCTTCACTGCGTCTTCGGACTCTGACTCGGACTCTGACTCTGACTCGGACCCTGACCCTGAAGTGATGCCGCGTGCGATGGTGAGAGCAGCCGCCAAGTCCGTCCGACGCGGTACGGCCCGCCCGTGGACGGAGAGCCGGTAGCCGTCGTCCGGTGTGGCCAGGACGTCGACCCACCGAGTCCCCCGCGGGTGCCCGCACCGGCGCTCGCAGCCGGACCAGTGCACGGGCAGCGGCCCGCGCGCCCGCTCCACGACGGCTCGCGCGTCGGCGCGCACGTCGGCGAGGGACTTCGCGCAACCGGGGCGCCCCGTACAGGCGGTGACGGACCGCCAGGGACTGTCGGCCGATACGACGAGCCCGGCGCCCTCCAGGGCCCGTACGGGAGCGTCGAGCGGGACGTCGGGAAGCACGACGCTCCGCCACGGGGTGACGCGCAGCCCGCGGCCGGGATCGGCGGCCCGTACGAGGACCCGCCACTGTCCGGAGGTGAGCCGGCCCAGCGGGGGCAGGACGCACAGGGTGCCGCGCACGCCGGTACCGCCGGCCTGCGGCTCGGGCGGCGGCGAGTAGGGCCAGGCCACGTCGGGAACCCGTACCGCACCGATCCCGGCGGCGGTCAGGCGCGCGGTGAACTCGGCGTCGTCCAGGGCGTGTCCGGCGGGCAGCTCGTCCACCCGCCAGGCCCGGGTGCCGGCCGCGTCCGCGGCGTCGAGGAAGTACTCGGCGGCGAGCAGCGCCGCACGCGGGGCGTCCTGCGCGGCCACCGACACGGCGCCGGCGGCCGGCCCGAGCCGCACCAGCGCCCGGCCCCGCGGCCGGGCGAGCACGGTCACGTCCGGCTCCAGGGCGGCCACGTCGCCGCGCCCGTCGTCGAAGGCGAACAGGAACCGGCCGGAGAGGGCGGCGACCCGGGCGTTCGCGCACAGCAGCCGGTCCAGCTCGCCGACCCAGGGCAGCACGTCGGGCCGGCCCGGCTGCCCGTCACCGGACATCGGCGTGGCCACGATGTTGCGCACCCGCTCGTGGCTGGGCGCGGGCAGCAGCCCGGCGTCGTCGAGCAGCTCCGCGAGCCCGCCGCCGCAGCCCTCGGCGAGGCCGCGCAGCTGCACGTTCCCCCGCGAGGTGAGCTCCAGGTGCCCGTCCCCGAACCGCTCGGCGGCCAGCGCCAGCAGCGAGGCCTGCCGCACGGTCAGCGCCCCGCCGGGTATCCGGACCCGCGCCAGGAACCCGTCGTCGGCCGCGTGCAGCCGCAGCGCACCGGGGCAGGCGTCACCGCGCTCCCGTATGACGGGCTCGTCCCGCGACGCGGCGGCAGGCGGCTGTGACATGGCGGCGAGCATACCCACGATTCCCCACCCCCGACCGTCCCCCACCCCCACCCCACCCCCTCCGACCAGCCAACTCCCCCACCCCCACCCCCATCCACCCCCACAAACCCCAGCCGAGCCACCCCAGCCCCGCCGGCGTTTGAGGCG